>NZ_JBHWCL010000074.1:9244-44707 GCF_042735125.1 Kitasatospora sp. NPDC059599
GCACACCAACCAAACCACCCCCGGCCGGCCGGGGCCCCCCCCCACCAACCGCGGGCCCCCCCCCCCCGCGCGCGGGGAGGCCACCGTCGAGCCGTACCGGCGGTTCCGGGCCCGGACCGGCGCCGGGCCCGGAACGGATCGGACCCGGACCGGAGCCGGAACGGTCCCGAGCGGACCCGGATCAGACCCGGTCGGCCGCGATCAGCACGTACTGGAACGAGCCGTCCTTGTAGGACTCGATGAACGCCTCCTCGATGCCGGTGACCAGCGAGGTGGTGTTCCGCAGCTCCCAGTACGGCAGGGTGTCCGGGGTCAGGTCGATGACGGCCTGGGGCACCAGGCGGTTGTCGGCCATCGCCCGCAGGTACTCGCGGCGGGAGTGGATGTTGCACTCGAAGTGGGCGTTGATCTGCGAGACCCACTTCGACGGCTGGCCGTAGCGCGGGTTCCAGCAGCCGGTGATGGTCACGTAGCGGCCGCCGACGCTGAGCACCCGGGAGTGCTCGGCCATCAGGTCGTGCAGATCGACGTACATGCTGGACTCGTTGTTCCAGGAGCCCGCGACCGTCCCGGTCTCGACGGGCATCGCCAGCATGTTGGCGACGCGGGACCGGACGAAGTCGCCGATGCCGAGCTCGGCCGCGCGCTTGTTGCCGAAGTCGGCCTGCTGGGTGGAGAGGGTCAGGCCCTCGACCCGGCAGCCGAAGCGCTGGTGGGCCATCACCATCGAACCGCCCCGGCCGCAGCCGGCGTCGACCAGGGTGCCGTCGGCCGGGATGTCACCGAGGTGGTCGAGCAGCACGTCGGCCTGGGCGGACTCCAGGCGGTGCAGCTCGGCGATCACCTTCTTCTCCCGCTCGCTGTCGGCCGGGTCGCCGATCGCGGCGCGGTCGATCTCGCCGATGCCGTAGTGGTGGTGGTAGAGGCCGTCGACGTCGCCCAGACGAAGGTTCACCGGGCGAGCCTCGTGGTCCCAGTAGCGTGCGATGTCGCCCTGGTACGGAGTCGCGGGGCCCGGGATGGTGCCGGAGGTGGTGAGGTCGTCGGTCAGGGACATGGGTCAACTCCAGGGTTCTCACGGATGGTCAACGGGTAACGGGTGGTGCCGGCGGGGCGGTCACCAGAAGTCGGGCAGGGTGTACCGGTAGGTGTTGGTCCGGTGCCAGTAGTGGTTGCCGTCGACCCACGCGGCCACGCCGCGCAGGAACCGTACGAGTGTCGGCACCGGGCAGGCGACGGCCAGCGCGGCCGCCTCGGCCTCGAAGGCGCGCATCAGGTCGTTGTGGACCTCGACGGCCTTCAGGTAGCCCTCCTTGCGCGGGACGCCCTCGCGTTCGGAGATCACCACGGGCAGGTTCAGGTGCAGTCCGGGGCTGGACAGCTCCTTGGTGTACGAGTACAGGTCGTTGACGATCGTGGTGGCGTTGCCGGCCAGCGCGATCACCCGTTGCATGGCGGGCAGCGCGTGCAGGTCGGCGGGCAGCTCGTAGCCGCCCACGGTGTCCGTGATCGTCGGGCAGGGGCGGAAGTTGTTGAACTGGCGCATGGCCAGGTACTCCCACACCTCCGGGACGTGGTCGGTCTCGTCCCAGGCGGCCTCGGCCAGGTACCCCAGGTGCAGCCGCGCCATGTCGTGCCGGAAGCGGTCCGACTGGGAGGGCGTGGAGGCGTGCGTGAAGTACTGCATCGCCGAGTGGTACGCCCGGCGGGGCGGGTCCTCGGACAGCGACGCCTCCCAGGCCGGGTGGTACTCCGGCGTGGTGTGCAGGGGGTCGAGCGCGGTGTGCGCGAGCAGCAGGCGGCTGCCCAGGCCGACCGGCGATCCGCCGAGGTCCTCGCAGTAGCAGTCGTCCACCGCGTTCTCGGCCACCATCAGGCGGGCCGCGAGCATCAGGTGGTCGACGCTGGGCGCGTCGGGGTGGCAGGCCACCATGTAGCGCCCGGTGGAGAACCCGTCGAAGTCCTTCTCCCACTCCGGCGGGTAGAGCTCGATCTCGTCGATCGCCCAGGCCTTGATCTTCAGGCTGAGCGCCTCCACCCGGGCCGGGTCGGGCTCGGCGATCGGGTGGTGGTAGAGACCGGGGATCGGGTCGCCGGTCCTGGGCTTGCCGCCGCTCGGTGCCTCGGCGGCCGCAGCCGCCCCGGGGACGGCCGGACCGGACAGCCCGGGCAGCGCGGGAACGTGCAGGGCGGGGACCCGCAGGGCCGGACCGGGCAGGTCGGGGGCGTCGGGCACCCGGACGTCGGGCACCACCGCCTCGGACACCGGGGCCTCGGACACCGGGGCCTCCGCAGTCGAGACCTCGGGGACCGGCAGCTCGGGCGCCGCGACCTCGGGCGCCGCGACCTCCGGTGTCACGGCCTGCAGCGTCGGGGGCTCCGGCGTCACGGCCTCCGGCACCGTAGCCTCCGGACTCAACTGCAGCCCGGCGGTGCCCAGTCCGGTAGGTCCGCGCAGGATCCGATCGATCGCCGGGGAGCTCATGAGCCCACCGCCGGGGTGGCGGGCCCGGGTGGTGAGTCCGGTCTGACACGCAGGGGCATGAAGCCTCCTCTGGGAAGGATCGCACGATATGACGGACCGTCATACGGCCCGCCGTGAAGGGAACTCCGGGCCGTGGGACTCCGGGCGCCGGGGCCCGTCCGACTCGGTTCCCCACCGTAGGCGCGCAGGTGCGTTCCGGAACGCACCGGACGATCTTCTACACCCGATAGGGTGAACGTTCGTGCTGCCGGCGTTTGAGGACGCCCCTGTCATGCATCGGTCCGCCCCGCGCCCCGGCGCCCCGGCGCCCCGGAACCGGACCGTCGGGCCCGACCCGCCCGCGCACCGCGTCAACCCGGCGCCACCGTCGTGTCCCGCTCGCGTCGGGCACACCTCGCCCTTCCGACGGCGGCCGTTCGACGGCGAATGACCCGCCGGCGCCGCCCGGATGGATCTTCCCCGGGCGACCGGTGCGCGGCCGACCGCGTAAGGGGAAGAACAATGGGCACGGCGCCGTGGAGGATCGGGGCCAGGAAGGAAGACCAGCGCATGGAGAGCCAGGCCCACAGCCGTACCGCACTCGTCGAGGGGCTCATGGAGCGCTATCCCGACGTGCCCCGGGAGGCGGTGATCAAGGAGGACCTGCTGCGCGGCGGCATGGCCTTCGACGAGTCCGCGCTCAGCGGCAGCGCGGGCGCCGACGGGGGCGGTGAGGTCAAGCCCAAGTCGTACTTCATCTTCTCCTTCGACCACCGCACCCTGCCCGAACTGGGTGCCGCCGCGCTCAACCGGCCGCCGGAGGAGGTCGTGCTGACCGGCGGGCCGTACGGGCTGCGCCGCACGGTGGTGTCGGTGCGGGTCAACCCGGACTCGCCGTACCGGGTCGGTGCCGGCGAGGACGGGACGCTCGGCCTCTACCTGGACGGTTCGCGGATCGCCGACGTCGGCCTGCCGCCGATGCCCGACTACTACCGGCACACGCTCGCCAACGGGAAGTCCGTGATGGAGGTCGCCCCGACCATCCAGTGGGGTTACCTGATCTACCTCACGGTGTTCCGGGTCTGCCAGTACTTCGGCGCCAAGGAGGAGTGCCAGTACTGCGACATCAACCACAACTGGCGCCAGCACAAGGCCGCCGGCCGCCCGTACACCGGGGTCAAGCCGGTCGAGGAGGTGCTGGAGGCGCTGGCGCTGATCGACCGGTACGACACCGCCCGCACCTCCCGGGCGTACACCCTCACCGGCGGGGCGATCACCTCCCAGGTCGGCGGCCGGGACGAGGCCGACTTCTACGGCCGGTACGCCAAGGCCATCGAGGAACGCTTCCCGGGGCGGTGGATCGGCAAGGTCGTGGCGCAGGCGCTGCCGCGCGAGGACGTCCAGCGCTTCCACGACTACGGCGTGCGGATCTACCACCCCAACTTCGAGGTGTGGGACAAGCGGCTCTTCGAGCTCTACTGCCCGGGCAAGGAGCGCTACGTCGGCCGCGACGAGTGGCACCGCCGGATCCTCGACTCCACCGAGGTGTTCGGCCCGGAGAACGTGATCCCCAACTTCGTCGCGGGCGTGGAGATGGCCGAACCCTTCGGCTTCACCACCGTGGACGAGGCGATCGCCTCCACCGAGGAGGGCCTGCGCTACTTCATGTCCCACGGCGTGGTCCCGCGCTTCACCACCTGGTGCCCCGAGCCCACCACCCCGCTCGGCAAGGCCAACCCGCAGGGCGCGCCGCTGGAGTACCACATCCGGTTGCTGCAGACCTACCGCGCGACCCTGGAGGAGTTCGGCCTCTCCTCCCCGCCCGGCTACGGACCGGCCGGTCCGGGCAAGGCGGTCTTCTCCGTCAGCTCCTTCATGGACTCGCTGCCCGGCTGAGCCCGCCCGCGTGAGCCCGGGCGGGCGAGTCCGGGCGCCCGCCCCGACGGCGCCGCCCCTCGCGGTGGCGCCGCCGGGCTCCCCGTCGGGTCAGCGGCCGAGCGCCTGCGCGGCCGGCCCGGCGCCCTCGATCCGCTCGACCGATCCGGACGTCAACTCCCGCTCTGCGGGCGGACGGTGAGGATCTGCTCGGCGCGGCCCAGCGGGCCCAGTTCGTCGTGCAGGACGGTACTGGTGACGCCGTGGCCGGCCGGGCCGAAGCTGACGGTGGTGTCCAGGCCGGTCCAGCGGCCCTCGGGGCGGCGGAAGAAGTGGATCGTCAGATCGGTGTTGGGGAACATCCACTCGGTCGGATCCTGCCGGGCGGCGATGCCGTTGGCGGTGTCCACCAGGGCGACGAAGGAGGCGTGCGGGCTGCCGGCCTCCCCGGCGACCAGCTCGACCGGGGTGGAGATCCAGGCGGCGGCGCGGCCCGGGGCGGTGGCCCGGTGGCGGACGTCGATCGAGGAGATGTAGCCGCCGCCCCACATCCCGCTCATCGCCCAGGGCTCGAACTCCTCGGGCGCGGGCAGCCGCTCCTCGTGCGTCCCGGCGACGGCCGTGGTGTCGAGTTCGGCGAGGAACCACGCGCGGGCCCGGACGACGGCGCGCTCCCCGATCACCACGGTGGCCTCGACCAGCTCGATGGTGCGACCGGGCCGCACGGTCTCCACCGTGACCTCGACCTCGTCGAGGGCGATCAGGCCGAGTATGTCGAAGCTGATCCGGGCCAGCGCGAGGCCGTTGCCGGGGCGGTCCGCCCGGTACCGGTCGATCGCGTGGACGATCAGGCCGCCGAGCGGGCTGAAGTGCTGCTCGTCGGGGTGCCAGGCGCCCTGGGCCTGGGCGGTGGGCTTGTAGCGGTTCTCGCCGGTGCGCTGGTAGTAGCTGTCGGGCGCGGTGGTGGGGGTGGACACGTGCGCTTCTCCTCGGGCCGATCGCTGGACACCGGGCGGGCGCCGTCGGGGTACGACGGCGCCTGACCTCGGCGTTCAGGATCGTAAGGGGCCGAACCGCCTCCGGGGCGTGACGGTGACGCATCCCACACCACGTCCACTGACGCACCCCCGGACGGTGCCCGCGCCCGGCGGCCCGGTCCCGTACCGGCGGTGCGTCAGTGCGCGGCGAGCGGGTAGTGGTCGGAGAGGTCGGTGTAGGTGTAGCTCTTGCCCCAGCTGCTCACCGTCCAGGGCGCGCTGTGCACCCGGACGACCTGGTTGGTGTACTGCTGCGGGCGGGCGTGGTCGGCCCGGTAGAGGACGTAGTCGAGGTCCTCCTTCGGCTCGCCCGGGTAGCGGTAGGCGGCGACGGAGTTGTCGGCGGTGTCGAAGGAGTACGGCCAGCCGGTGCGGGCGGAGGCCGGCGCGAGGTTGCCGTTGGTCAGCAGGGCCTGGTACTCGGAGCCGTGGGAGTCGATGTTGAGGTCGCCCGCGAGGACGACCGGCTCGTCGGCCGGGATCCGCTTGGCGTCGATGAAGGTGCGCATCGCGGTGAGCTGCCTGGCCCGGATGTCCGCCGCCTGGCCGCTGGAGCAGCCCGAGTCGGTGGACTGCAGGTGGGTGCCGATCACGTGGGTGCGGCGGCCGTCGACGTCCAGGACGGCGTAGGCGAAGCCCTTGTTGGAAAACCAGTCGGAGCCGCAGGCGTCCTTGTAGACGTACTGCTCCTTGTGCAGGATCGGCCACTTGCTGAGCAGCGTGACGCCGCCGTCCTCGGGGGTGGTGGAGCTGTAGCTGCCGGAGGTCGCGTCCCAACCGCCGGTGGAGCGCCCGACCACGGGCGTGTGGTACGGGTACGCGGCCGAGGCCCTGGCGGTCAGCGCGTCGGAGGCCGCGTTGTCGAAGGCCTCCTCCAGCACGATCACGTCGTGGCCCTGGAAGAAGTCCGCCGAGGCGATCGCCTGCGCCCGGTACTGCTGGCCCCAGTTGGGGTAGAGCGAGGTGCTCATCAGGAACACGTTGTAGGTGAGCACGTCGAGCGGGGGCGCGGTCACGGGCGCGCCCTCGGCCGAGGCGGGGGCCGCGCCGAGTGCGGCGATCACGGTGGCGGCGGCGCCGGCGGCGAGGGCACGGCGGACGGACGGCAGCGGCATCTGGGCTCCGTGGGGCGTGTCGTGGACCCGTCGGGTGGCGGGATGTCGTGTATCCAACGTGCCCGTCGGCACGGCCCGCAAGACGTCGGACGAGCGCCTGGTGAACTCGTCGGTAACTCCTGTACGAACGGTCTGACGGAGGCTCACCGGGTGCGGCGGTCCGGTACCCGCCCTTCCGGGCGGCCGGGGCTGCGGTCACACTGGCGCAGGCACGGGAACGGGCGCGCCCGGCCGCCCGCCCGGCGGCAGGCAGGCAGGCAGGCAGCACGGAACCGGGCACCGCACCAGGCACGACCGAACGGGGGCTCCATGGCAGGCAGGAAGAAGAAGCAGAAGCGACCGCTCGCCCCGGGGGTGGTCCCGCCGCCCAAGCGGGTCCGCCGGCGCCCGTCGCCGGAACTGTCACCCCGGGCCGTCCGCCGCACGGCGTGGCTGGTGGGATTCACCCCGGTGCCGGTGATCGGCCTGCTGGCGATCGCCACCGACCCGGACTACCAGGTCCTCTGCACGATCCCCGCGTTCCTGGTGTTCACCGCCGGTGTCATCGGGCTGGGATTCATCCGGGCGCGCGGCTGGGTGATCTGGCCGGCCGTCCTGCTCGGTGTGCTGCTGATGGTGCTTCCGACGGCGAGCATCCGCGCGCAGATCACTGCCCACCGCGGGGTGGAGACCGCGGTCGTGGTCACCGGCGCCCACAGCTCCAAGGACCGCAGCGGGCGGGTGAGCTGGGTCTGCGACATCCGCCGCGCCGACGGGCAGCCGCTGCCGCACGGCACGGTCGGCGGCTTCGGCTGCTCGGGCAGGTCCGACGTCG
Organism: Kitasatospora sp. NPDC059599; assembly: GCF_042735125.1. Classification (NCBI taxonomy): domain Bacteria; kingdom Bacillati; phylum Actinomycetota; class Actinomycetes; order Kitasatosporales; family Streptomycetaceae; genus Kitasatospora; species Kitasatospora sp. NPDC059599. Next base: position 16,550 of record NZ_JBHWCL010000074.1, read on the forward strand.
GCACCACCATGAACGTGCTGGTCGACCCGCAGGGCTGGGCCCCGCCGGCCCCGTTGGACGACGACCTCGCCTTCCGCGGCAGCGGCGTCTGGGTCAGCGCCGCGGCCGCCGTCCTGTGGAGCCTGCTCACCCTGGTCGCGGCGCGCCGCACCCTCCGGGAGCCGACGGCGGGGGCCGGTCAGAACAGCGACAGGTGGCGGGCGAGGACGTCCTGACGGCCACCGTCCAGGGCGCCGAACACCAGGGTGGTGCCGAACGCGTCCACGGCGGGTGCGGAGGACGGGCCGGCCGCGGTGCCGACGCGCTCCACCCGGCCGGTCCACAGGTCGCGGCGGAAGACGTCCGCGACGCCGTTGGTGTCGCCGGGCACCAGGGTGCCGACGTCCGAGGCGAAGTAGACCCAGCGGTCGTCGGCCGTCATGACGGCCGGCTGGGTGCCGTCGGCGGCCACCTCGGTGACCGTGCCCGCGCGCAGGTCCCGGGCGTAGAGGGCGACCCGGGTGACGCCCTGGTCCGGCTGGAACACCCGGAACAGCGCGAACCGCCCGTCGGGGCTCAGCCGGGCCTGGCGCACCGCGTCACGCAGGGTGCCGCCCGCGTCGATGCTCGCGCCCTGGATCCGGCCGGTGCGCGCGTCGTACGCGTAGAGCGGGAAGAGCTGCCGGGACGGCGCGGGCTTCGCCGGAGCGGGCACGGGCGCGGCCTGCACCGGGGACGACGCGGGCGCCGCCAGGTTGGCCGCCTTCGAGCGGAAGGCGACGGTCAGGCCGTCGGCGCTGAGGGACGGCTCGACCGAGCTGCCGTCGGCGGGGGCGCCGTCGTGGCCGGTGGTGACCAGCCGGGTGCTGCCGGTCCACCGGTCGGTGAGGTAGATGTTCGCCGTGCCGGGGCCGACCCCGGGGGCGAGGTCGGCGCGGTCCGAGGAGTAGGCGACGTAGCGGCCGTCGGCGCTGATCACCGGCCCGAGCGAGTTGCCGACGCCGCTGCCGGCGGTGAGCCGCTCGGTGCGGCCGGTGCTGCGGTCGCGGACGTAGACGTCGGTGCGGCCGCTGCCGGGCTGCCCCGGGACGGCGTTCCGGGCGTCGCTGCTGAAGGCGACGTACCGCCCGTCGGCACTGATCGCGGCCTGGACGGTCGAACCGTCCAGCTGCGCCCCGTCGTCGGCGAGGCTGACCCGCTCGGTGCGCCGGGTCCACAGGTCGCGGACGAAGACGTCGTACAGGCGGTTGGTGTCGCCGGGCACCAGGTTCGAGGCCAGCGAGGTGAAGAGGGCGTAGCGGCCGTCGGCGCTCAGTCCGAGGGGCTCGGACCAGTCGTCGGCGGGCGTGCCGTCCGGCGCGAGGTTCACCCGAACGGTGTCGTCCCGCACGGGGGCGGGCTGCGCCTGCGCGGCCGGCGCCGCGGTGCCCGCCAGCAGCGTGGCCGCCAGGACGCAGACCGCCCGTACCGTCGTGGTCTTCATGACGTTTCCTCCCCTTCGACCGGGCCGCCCCGCCTCCCGCCCCCGCGCGGCCGCTCCGGGCCGAGCCAACCCTCCGGCGGACCGGCGGTCAACGGGGCCGCCGTTGTGAGGGACACGATTCCGCCAACTCTCCGACACGCCGCCCACGCACCCGGCGCCCGCGCACCCGGCCGGGTGGCTGGGTGGGCGGCGCAGGCCTGTCGGGTGGCTGGGCGGCGCAGGCCTGTCGGGTGCGGCGGCGGATGCGGGGGCGGGGCCGGGAGCCACGGGCGGCACCCGGTCCGTGCGGGGCTACCTCGTCGTGGGGCCGGTCCAGCCGGTGGGCACGTGGCCGAGCCGGACCCGTTGCGGGTGCCGGCCGACCGCGACCGAGGCGGTCCTGAGCCCGGTCGCGAAGTCGATCGCGGTGACCCGGTCGGCGCCGCTCTCCGAGATCAGGCAGGACCTGCCGTCGCCGCTCACCGTCGCCCAGTACGGCTTGGACGCGGGCACCAGCGGCCCCTCCTGGAGGGTGGCGCGGTCGACCACCGTCGCGTAGTCGTCCACCGTGCCGGCGACGCAGATCCGGTCGCCCGACGGGCTCATCGACAGGCCGTGGTGGCGGGAGTCGTTGGGCCAGGTGGTGCGGTCCGTGCCGGCGGCCGGGCCGACGGGCAGGGTCTTCACCCGGGTGATCCGGTCGGCCGCCACGTCGTACTCCAGGAAGCCGTTGAAGAACGACACCTGGAAGTAGAGCCGGGTCCCGTCCGGGGAGAAGACGGCGGGCCGGACGGCGTTGGACAGGCCGCCGAGGCCGGCGTCGTCGAGGCGCTTGCGCATGTCGATCACGCGGACCGGGGCCAGGGTGGCCGCGTCGACGACGGTGATGTGCCGGTCGCCCTTCGTCCAGTCCAGCCACGGCGCGTCCAGGGCGGTCTCGACGTTGCCGATGGACATGTTCCACAGCTGCCGGCCGCCGTCGGTGAAGATGTTCTCGTGCGGCTTGTCCCCGGTGTGGAACGAGCCGAGCTCGGCGCCGGTGCGGACGTCCAGCAGGTGGACCGTGTTCGCGGTGGAGGCGGAGACCGCCACCCGGGTGCCGTCCGGCGAGAGCGCCATGTGGTCGGCGCGGTAACCCGCCACCGGGAAGCGCCAGTTGATCCGGCCGGTGGCGAGGTCCAGGGAGACCACATCGGCGAAGCTGGGCCGGGAGACGACCACGGCGGTGCCGTCCGGCGTGCTGTACATGTCGTCGACGAACTGGTCGTGGCCCTCGCCGGGGCCGAGCCGCACCCCGAGGAAGAAGGCCAGCTTCACGGGGTCGAGGTAGATCTCGGCGAGCCGCTGGTCCTTGTCGGGGATGACGTCGATCCGCCCGACCTTGGTGAGGGCGCCGGAGGACTCGATCACGTCGGCGGTGCCGTCCCAGTTGTTGCCGACGAACATCACCTCCCGCAGGGCCGGTGCGGCGGCGGCGCTGGTTCCGGTGGCGGCGGCCGGGGCGAGCAGGCCGAGGGCCGCCACGAGCGTGCAGAGGGGGCGGGCGCCGAACCGGCGCCGGGGACCTGTCCTGGGCATCGTCGCTCCTTCGCGGGGTGGCACGACGTCTTGTGAGACGGTCTGTCAGCTTTGCCACTCGACGGTAGGGAGGGCCGGGCCGCCTGACAAGACGTCGGCAGCGGTTCGTTCCGTCCGGCACCGCGGGCCCACCCCGCAGGCCCGACCCGTAGGCTCGCCCGCATGACGGAGAAGATCGAGCGGCTCGTCGACGGACTGGCCGGCCGGGAGTTCGTGGGGGACGTCTGCCGGCTCCTCGACGAGCACCTCGGGCGCGGGGACACCCGCTACCTGGCCGACGTCGCGGCCGCGCTGCACGCCCGCTACGGGTCGGGCGAGGAGGGCGCCGAGCACCGGTACCTGTTCGACCGGATCCTCTGGGACCTCGTCACCACGCCCGGGCGGGAGAACGTGGCGCACGCGGTGCGGCTCGGCCTCGCCGACGGCCCGCGCACCGGACGGTCGGTCCGCCGGGCGGCCGCCGTACTGGCCGCCCACCAGAGCACCGCGGACCTGGCGGTGCTGTACGCGCCCGGCCGGGCGCACGACGACGCCCCGGACGAGCTGCGGGCCTGCCTGGTCCAGGAGTCGGCGCTCCGGGGCGCACCGATCGCCGAGCTGCCCGAGGCGGTGGCCTGGGCGGAGTCCTCGCCCTCCTGGGCCGGGCACCCGCTCGCCCTGCTGCCCTGGTCGCTGATGCCGTTGGAGGGCGAGCCGAGGCTGCCCCGGTACTCCCGCGGCGGCGCCGCGTACGGCGTCCGGTACGGGCTGCCGGACGGCAGGCCGCTGCCGGTCGGCCACGCGGCACCGGCCCCGGCGCCGGCGGTGCACCGGGGGCCCGACGAGCCGGCCCTCACCGCGGCGGTGGAGCGCTGGGCGGGGCGGTCCTACGGGCGGGTGGAGTCGGCCGTCTTCCTCCTCGGCGAGCCGCTCACCGGGCGGCCGGCGGTCCACCCGCTGCTGGCCGCGCTGCCGCTGGACTGCCTGGTGGACGTGCCGGCCGCACCGGACCGGCTGACGGTCGTCCCGGGCTCGGCGGCGGAGGCCTGGTCCCGCCTCTTCGGTGCGGCGTCCCTCGGCGGCGGCCGCAGCGACGGGTGGTGGTACGGCGCCTACGGCCGGCTGGCCGCCTGGCGCTCGCTGACGGCCCTGGTCGGCGCCCCCGAGGGAACCCCGGTCCCCGAGGTGGCGGAGCGGGCCCGCGGGTGCGACTGGTACGCCTTCGAGGCTTCCGGCGACTGGTTCAACCAGGACGGCATGGACTTCGCCCTGCTGACGGTCACCCGCGACCGCCGCCGTCTGGCCGTCCTGGCCGCCACCGACTACGACGGGGGCTGACCGGCGCGATGCGGGACCGGCGGAGCGTCCGACCGCCGGGGCGGGTGGTGTCGCAGGCGACGCCCCACCCCCCTTCTCCACCCCGCGAACCCAGGCGTAGTGTGCGCCGTGTGAACGAACTGATCTTCCGGGGGAAAGACCTGTTCCGGCCCTCGTGGTCGAATCTCGCACCCCTGCTCGCCGTGCTCACCCTCCAACTCGTCTTCGGCGGGATGAAGTTGGGCGCCCTTTCCACGCTCTGGCTGGTCCTCGGGACGCTCGTGCTCGGAGGTGCGGGCTTCGCGGTGGGCTGGCGGTCCTGGAGCCGGGTCGGCGCCGACGGCGTCACCGTCTGCTGGGGCATCGGGCGCGGCCGCACCTACCCGTGGCAGGACATCCGCTGGGTCGACGTGCGGGAGACCAAGGGCAACGGCATGACGTCGCACGCCGCACGGATCTTCCTGACCGACGGGCGGCGCCGCTCGCTGCCGGGACTCCAGACCAGCGCGATCTACCCGGCGGCCGATTTCGGGGTGAACTTCCAGCAGGTGGTGAACTGGTGGGAGTACAGCACCCACGCGACGCAGCGCATCCGCCCGGAGAAGCAGTTCCGGGACCGGTTGACGCCCACCGTGGTGGGTCTGCTCCTCGGGCTCGTCATCGTCGCCGTCTCCTTCGTCGTCATCGTCGTCCTGCAGCAGCCGTAGCCGGCGAAGCCGATCGGCCCCGGTTCCCTCGCGGGAGCCGGGGCCGACACGTGTTCAGGCCGCCTTCAGGCCGCCCGGGGCGGGGTCACCGCTGCGCGGGGTGGCCCGGCTGGCCGCCGTACGGCGCCTGCGGCGGGTACGGCTGACCCTGCTGCGGCGGGTACGGCTGCTGGGGCGGGTACGGCTGGGCCGGCGGCGCCGGGTAGGCCTGCTGCTGCGGGTACGGCTGTGCCGGGTAGGGCTGTTGCGGCGGGTAGGGCTGGCCCTGCTGCGGCGGGTACGGCTGCGCCGGCGGCGCCGGGTAGGCCTGCTGCTGCGGGAACGGCTGGCCCTGCTGACCCGGGTACGGCATGCCCTTGGGCGCGAGCTCGAACGGCTGCGAGGACGGGTCGATCGACCCGGGCGGGAAGGCGGTGCTCAGCTGGTCCAGTTCGGCGCGCCAGTAGCGGTGGATGTTCAGGCGGGTCGGCTTGGCGGCGTTGGGCAGCTGCAGGTACATCGAGCTCCAGATCGAGGCCCGCTTGACCCGGCTGACCGGGAGGGCGTGCCGCGGGAAGACCGCGACGACCTCGCCGGGGCGGTTGGTCCAGCGGCTGGCCGTGTTGACCACGATCGAGCTGTTGGTGAGCGTCAGGAAGTAGAACTGGCGGGTCAGTGCGACGATCAGGCCGAGCAGCGGCACCTCGTCGAACACCGCGTTGAGCCACGGGCTGGGGCCGGTCTCCACGTGCACGCACGCGATGAAGGTCTCCCCCGGCGGTGCCACCTGCGAGAGCTTCTCGATGACCTGGGCCTTCTGCTTCGCCCGGCGTATTGCCATGCTTTCGGTACCTCTTACCCCGTCGTGTCCGCCGACCTTGCCCGGCGGGAAATCGGCTGAGGCTAACAGGTGGTGATCGGGCCCTGAACACCCTTTCCCGGCAAAGGTTCTGCCATCGTTCGGCATGGTCGACGGGCCTCCGCGGCCCCGCTCCCGCCTTCGCCGAGCCGGGCACGTAGCAGGCCGTCACGGCTGTTCTCCGCCGGATCGGTTAAAGCCTGTGCCAAATAATCGTGTGACGGCTTGCCGATAGTGTGATCGGATGTGTGAACGCTGTGGCGCTGCACGCCACAGGGGAGGGAGGCTCCGGTCCACCGACCGGGCCCAGTCACACAGGAGTTGCACCATCAACACCGCCATCCGCAAGGCCGCCCGCGGTGCGATGCCCGTCGCCGTCACCGCATCCGTCCTCGCCACCGGCCTCGCCGCCTGCGGCACCGTCGAGCAGCTCTCCGCCGCCCAGAAGGTGTCCAAGGCCTTCGACAAGGTCGGTGACGGGAAGTCGGCCGGCTTCGCGCTCTCCATCGACGCCACCCCGGAGCAGATCGTCGCCTTCGCCAAGGCCACCGCGGACAAGGGCGACGGCGGCGTGGACGAGAAGAGCGCCAAGGCGATGTCCGGGCTCACCCTCGCCGTCGCGGTCTCCGCGGACAAGCCGCTCAAGGAGCTGGAGGCCTTCAAGGAGGCCAAGGGCTCGACCGCGAACAAGGACCTGACGCTCGACAAGTCGGTGCGCCTCTCCTACGTGCTCTCCGACCACAGCGGTGCCGCGCTGCTGGAGTACCGCCAGGTCGACGCCAAGGGCTACCTGCACGTCGACGCCAAGGGCCTGGTCAAGCTGATCGGCGAGGACCCGTCCGAGGTGGACGCCGTCAGCAAGGACCTGCCCGCGGACCTGGGCGCGGTCAAGGACGCGCTGGCCGGCACGTGGGTCTCGCTCGACCTCCAGGAGCTCGCCGACGAGGCGAAGAAGAACGACGGCGGGAAGGCCGCCCCGAGCGCCGCGCCCACCGCCGACCCGGAGGCCGCCAGGCAGCTCCTCAACTCGCTCAAGGACGTGATCGGCCGCACCGTCACGTACGAGGACAAGGGCAAGAAGGACGGCGCCGAGCACATCTGGGTGAGCGCCCCGGCCCGTCAGCTGGTGGACGAGCTGTTCAAGGCCGTCAAGCCGGTCGCGGACAAGTTCCCGCAGCAGTTCAAGAAGTTCCCGACCCAGGCGCCGAGCGACGTCCCGGACCGCAAGGTCGGCGTCGACCTCTACCTGAAGAACGGCGCCTTCTCCTCGGCCACCTTCGACCTCGCCCAGCTGGCGAGCAAGGCCGGGCCGGGCGTCAACTTCCCGGTGAAGCTCGCCTTCAACCAGTCGGCCCCGGACGTCCAGGCCCCGGCCGGCGCGGTGAAGCTCACCAGCGCCGACCTCATGAAGGCGGTGCTCGGCCTCGCCGCCGGCCCCGGTGGCGGCCTCGACCCCGCGGACGGCCCGGCCACCGCCGCGGCCCCGCTCACCGACGCCCAGCTCAAGGAGCTCGCCAAGCTCGGCGTCCCGGAGTCCCAGGCCCGCGCGTTCAACGCGCTCGGCATGAGCTTCGAGGACATCAAGGAGCTGTCGCAGCCGAGCTGACGCCGCACCGCTCCACCGCTCCACTGCTCCACCACGACCGACCGGCCGGCCGCGACAATGCGGCCGGCCGGTCGCGTTCCGTTTCTACGCCACCCGCCCGGAACGACGGGCCGGCACCTCGACCCGCCCCGAGCGCAGATGGCCACGGCGACCGTCCGCGAACACCAGCCGCAGGCTCCGGTCCTCCGGCACGGCCTCGACGACGGCGCTCTCGACCGCGGCGTAGGACGACTCGCGGTAGACCCACACCTGGTCCCCGACGTGGAACTCCGCCGTCTCCGAGACGATCACCGCGCTCACCTTCCTCCCGAACTCCCACCCATCCATACGGCGCGCGGCGGCCGATGACTCAGGTGTGAACGGTTCCGGCGGGCCTGGTCGGGCGGGCGGGGCCTGGTCGGGCGGGCGGGGCCTGGTCAGGCGGCCGGGCGGGGCCTGGTCGGGCGGGCCCGGCTCAGGCGTGGGCGGCGACGCACTCCGGGTGGCCCCAGCTGCTGCCGACCTTGGTGATCTTGTCGCCCTTGGCGTACGGACGGCTGCACGGGCAGGTCCCCGGGTAGCGGGCGGCGAGGGTGCGGGAGGTGCCCGAGGAGCCGCGCTTCGCGGCGGTGCCGCCGGTGCCGCCGGACGTGCCGCCGCCGGCCGCGGCGCGGGTGCCGCCCCGGGTGGTGCGGGGCTTGACGGCGGCGGCCGGGTCCGGCTCGGGGAGGTCGGCGGCGGTGCCGGCGGCGTCCTGCTGGGTGCGGGCGGCGTCGCTGGCGGCCTTGTCGGCGATGGCGTTCAACGGGTCGCCGTCCACCTGGTGGGCCGGGACGTAGACGAAGGTGACGTCCCGGCCCTCCAGCAGCGCGTCGATCGACTGGATCAGCTCCTGGTTGGCGACCGGCTTGCCGGCCGCCGTCTTCCAGCCGTTGCGCTTCCAGCCCTTCAGCCACTTGGTCACCGAGTCGCGGGTGTAGGTGCTGTCCAGCCGCACCTCCAGCGGAGCGGCCGGGTCGGTCGCCGCCAGCAGCCGCTGCAGCGCCGTCAGTTCGCCCACGTTGTTGGTGCTGCGCCCGAGCGCCCCGGCCTCCCAGCGCTGGGGCGCCCCGGCGGCGTCCGCCACCACGTACGCCCAGCCCGCCGGGCCCGGGTTGCCCTTGGCTGCTCCGTCACACGCTGCAATGACTCGTTCGACCATGCTCCGATCATGCCCGGTCGGACGGCCCGGAGCCAAAGCCGCTCACTCCCGCAGCAGTGGCAGCAGCAGCGCCGCCGACCAGCTGAAGTTGGTCGCGTTGCGCCCCTCCCCGGTCAGCGGGTCGTAGTTCTCCCGCAGCGGACCGTCACCGGCGAGCCCGGCGGCGGTGGCCAGCAGCCGCTCGACCGTACGGCGGGCGTCCCCGTCCCAGCCGTACCGGCGCAGGCCCTCGACCGCGAAGTAGGTCTGGTCGAGCCAGGCGAGCCCGCGCCAGTACCCGGCCGGGTCGAAGGCCGCCGAGCTGCGGGCGACCGTCGGGAAGGGCAGCGGCGTGCCGAATTCCGCCGGGTCGAGCAGCAGCCGCCGCACCGCACGGGCCTGGGCGGCAGTGGCGCTGCCGGACCAGAGCGGGAGCACGCCCTCGATGCCCCGGCCGCGGTCGGTGAGCCGGGCGCCGGTGGCCAGGTCGGTGTCGTGGAACCAGCCGCCGACCGGGTCGTACATGGTGTCGCGCACGGCGGCGTCGATTCGCCCGGCCCGGGCGCGCAGCCGCTCGGCGCCGGCCCGGTCGCCCAGTTCGGCGGCGATCGCGGCCAGGTGGCGGTGGTCGGCGGCCAGGTGGGCGTTGAGGTCGACCGAGCGCTGGGTGAGCGACCAGCCGAGCAGCGTCCCGGCCGCGTCCCGGTTGGGCACCACGGTGGCGGCGTCGAAGCGCGGGGCGTTGTCCATGCCGGACTCCCAGGCGGCCGCCTGCCGGCAGTCCTCGGGGGTGGCGTTGGCCGGGTCGACGGTCGCGCCGTACTCGCACAGGCCCTCGCCGTGGTGGTCCCGGGTGCGGTACCACCAGTCCTGGTAGGCGGTCAGCCGGGGCAGCATCTCGCGCAGGAAGGCGCGGTCGCCGCTGCGCCGGTAGACCTCCCACACCGCCCAGGCGGCCAGCGGGGGCTTGGAGTTGCGCTCGTTCCAGTTGCCGCCGCCGGTGCCCGGGTCGTTGTAGAAGACGCAGTCCGGGACCATCCCGGCGTCCTGCGGGCGGTCGGCGGACCCGGGCGGGACCTGGTGGTCGAACACCGACCGGATCTGGTCGGCGGCCAGGCCGGGCGCGAAGACGGCGGTGCCGACGGCCTGCTTCCAGGTGTCCCAGGCCCAGACCCCGCTGAACCACTTGTAGGACAGCGTGGGCGTGACGGCGTCGTGCCGGATCCGGCCGGCGGGGCTGCGCCAGTTGGTGACCAGCGTCTGCACGCATTTCACGGCGGTGCGGCGGCGGGCGGCGGGGACGCCCTCGGTGGCGCGGGCGACGTACCCGGCCCAGCGGGCGGCACCGGCCGCGGCGACCCGCTCGGGGGCGCGCAGCGCGGCGTCGGCCTCGGCCGCCGTCCGGTCGTGCTCGGCGTCGGTGAAGGTGTAGCTCTCGGTCCAGTCCAGGGTGCGGGAGCGCCCGGGCGCCAGCCGTACCGGGTCGGCGAGGTCGGTGCGGTGGCCGTCGCCGTTCACGGTGACCCGGACCGGCTGGGCGTGGCGGACGACGAAGCGCTCGGTGCCGTCGGTCAGGTAGTCCCAGGTCTGCCGGACGCGCGCGAAGCGGACCTCCGCGCCGCGCCCGCCCGCCACCAGCTGCGGCGCGTTGCGCTGCGGGCCGGTGGCGGGCCGCAGCAGGGTGCCGGTCCAGGCGGCGCGCAGGGTGCGGGCGGCGGCCCCGCCGTTGGTGAGGCGGGCGCGGATCAGGGCGGTGCGGTTGCCCGCGAAGCGCAGCTCCAGGGTGAGGGTGAGGCCGTCGCCGAGGTCGTGGGAGAGGCGGAGCAGGCCGGGCAGCGAGGTGCCGCGCGGCGGGCCGCCGGCGGTGAGGTCGAGTGCGCGGCCCTGTTCGGTGAGGTGGAGGCGGGTGAGGCCGTCGCTGAGCCACCAGGGGTACTCCTGGGCGACGTACAGCGGGCCGGTGAAGCCGCCGGGCGGGTCGGTGGGGCGGGGCAGGGCGTAGGCGTGCCAGGCACCGAGGTCGGCGAAGACGGTGATCGGGTTGGTGCCGTCCGGGTCGCCCGGGTAGGCCTGGGTGGGGGTGCCGTGCAGGTCGAGGACGTCGGCGTAGCGGTCGTCGGGCCCGGCCGGGTGGGGCTCCGCGGGGTCGGCGGGGTCGTCGGGCGTGTCGGCCGCGGCCGGGACGACGGGTGGGACGAGGGTGCCGGCGGCGGCGAGGGCGGCGGAGCCGGCCAGGAGGCGGCGGCGGGTCAGCGGGTTCACGGGCGCTCCTCGGCGGCGGGGAGTCGGAGGACGGCGGCGCCGAGCGGCGCCAGGGTCACGGCGGCGGCGACGGCGGTGCCGGTGAGCAGGTCGGTGCCGGCGAGCAGGTCGGCGGCGGCGAGCAGGTCGGTGCCGGCGAGCAGGTCGGCGGCGGCGAGCAGGTCGGTGCCGGCGAGCAGGTCGGCGGCGGTGTTCCGGTCGGTAGGGGTGGACGGGCCGGGGCCGGTGGACGGGCCGGGGCCGGGCGCGGCGAGGGGTACCCGGCGTTCGACCGGGCCGTGGTTGAGCAGGAAGAGGTACCGGGTGCCGTCGGCGCCGTGGCGGCAGGTGGCTTCGACGTCCGGCGGCAGGCCCGGCAGTTCGGCGTGCACCCCGGCCTCGGCGAGCGGCAGGTCGAGCACCCGGCCGAGGTCGGCGCCGAGGTGGCAGCTGAGGTACCAGGCGCTGCCCGTGCCGTACCGATGGCGGGTGACGGCCGGGAGGCCGGCCAGATCGCCGGAGGTGTAGCGGGCGAGGGTCTCGGCGCCCTCGGTCTCGATCCACTCGCTCCAGTGCGCGGCGTGGAGTTCGGCGCCGCCGAGCGTCACGGTGGTGCGCGTCCCGTCCGGGATCGGCCAGTGCTCGTCGACGACGAGGCCGAGCAGGTCCCGCAGCGGGCCGGGGTGGCCGCCGGGGTGGATGTGGTCGTGCCGGTCGGCGATGCCGCTGAACGGGCCACAGACGAGGTGGCCGCCGGCCCGGACGTGGGCGGTGAGCCGGTCGGCGGTGGCGGTGTCGAGCAGGTAGAGGTTGGGGGCGAGCACCAGCGGGTAGCCGCCGAGGTCCGCGGTGGGCGGGACGAAGTCGACGGTGACGCCGCGGTCGTACAGGGCCGCGTACCAGGGTCGGAGCAGGTCGAGCCAGCGCATCCGGGCGGAGGGGTGGTCGTCCAGCTCCAGGGCCCACCAACTCTCCCAGTCGAGCAGCACGGCCGTGCGCCCGCGCAGCCGGCTGCCGGCGAGTTCGCCGAGCCGGCGCAGTTCGGCGCCGAAGCGAACGGTCTCCTGCCAGCCGCGCGAGGCGGTGCCCCGGTGCGGGAGCATGGCGCTGTGGAACTTCTCGGCGCCGGCGGAGGCGGCGCGCCACTGGAAGTGGAGGATGCCATCGGCGCCGCGGGCCAGGGCCTGCAGGGACCAGAGGCGGTAGAGGCCGGGGCGCTTGGGCAGGTTGACCGGCCGCCAGCTGACGGCGGAGGGGGCCTGTTCCATCAGCAGCCAGGGCCGGCCGCCCTTGAGGGAGCGCATCAGGTCGTAGTTCATGGCGGCGTTGACGTGGGCGCGGGGGTCGGCCGGGTCGGGGTAGGCGTCGTCGGCGACGAGGTCCTCGTGGCGGCTCCACTCCCAGTAGTCGAGGGCCTTGAGCATCGACATGAAGTTGGTGGTGACGGGCACGCCGGGCGAGACCTCGTCGAGGACGGCCTTCTCGGCGCGGTGCAGGGCGAGCAGCGCGTCCGAGCAGAACCGGCGCCAGTCCAGCAGCTGGGTCGGGTTGACCGGGCCGGGTGCGGTGCGCGGGGGCTCGATCTGCTCGAAGGAGCCGTAGTGCTGGGACCAGCAGGCGGTGCCCCAGGAGCGGTTCAACTCCTGGATCGTGCCGTGCCGTTCGCGCAGCCACTGGCGGAAGTGGGCGGCGGAGGCGGGGCAGAAGCACTCCTGGACGTGGTCGCCGTACTCGTTGTGGATGTGCCACAGGGCGAGGGCCGGGTGGTCGCGGTAGCGCTCGGCGAGCATCCGGGTGAGCCGGACGGCGGCGGCCCGGTAGGCGGTCGAGGAGGGGCAGTAGTGCTGGCGCGAGCCGAACTCCAGCCGGACGCCGTCGGCGGTGACCGGCAGCAGTTCGGGGTGGGCCCGGACCAGCCAGGCGGGCGGCGAGGCGGTGGCGGTGGCCAGGTCGACGGCGATGCCGTGCCGGTGGACGAGGTCGAGCAGGCGGTCCAGCCAGCCGAAGTCCCTGCGGTGGGCGTCGGGTTGGAGGCGGGCCCAGGAGAAGACGCCGACCGTGACCAGGTTGACCCCGGCTTCGGCCATGAGTTTCACGTCCTCGGCCCACACCTGTTCGGGCCACTGCTCGGGGTTCCAGTCCCCGCCGTACAGCAGGCCGGGCACCCGGGTGAGACGGTCCACGGTCATCCTTTCAGCGCTCCGCCCAGCAGGCCGGCCACGAACTGCCGCTGGAAGAGCAGGAAGAGCAGCATCAGCGGGAGGGTGGCCAGGAGGGAGCCGAGCATCAGGCCGGAGTGGTCGACGTGGGTCAGTCCGGTCAGGGTGTTGAGGGCGACCGGCACGGTGTACCGGTCCTGGGTGTCGAGCATCAGCAGCGGCCAGATGAAGCTGTTCCACTGCCCCATGAAGGTGAAGATCATCAGCGCGCCCAACTGCGGCCGCACGCACGGCAGGACGACCCGGTAGAAGGTGCGCAGTTCGCCGGAGCCGTCGATCCGGGCGGACTCCAGCAGTTCGTCGGGGAAGTCCAGGAAGCCCTGGCGCATCAGCAGGATGCCGAAGGAGTTCGCGAGGAAGGGCAGGACGACGGCCTGGTAGCTGTCGATCCAGCCGAGGTCGGCCATCATCTGGAACAGCGGGACGAGCAGCACCTGCAATGGGATCATCATGGTCGCCAGCACCAGGCCGAGGAGCAGGCCGCGGCCGCGGAAGCGGTACTTGGCGAGCCCGTAGCCGCACATCGCGGACAGCAGCGAGCTGAGCACGGTGTGGACGGCGGCGATGCCGAGGCTGTTGAGCATCACCCGGCCGAAGCCGACGCTCTGCTGGAGGCGGGCCAGGTTGCGCAGCAGTTCGCCGCCGGGCAGGAACGGCGGCGGGGAGTGGAAGAGTTCGGAGCTGCTGTGGGTTCCGGCGATCAGCATCCAGGCGAAGGGCAGCAGGCTGACGGCGGCGCCGAGGGCGAGGGCGCCGAGGACGGCGGCGCGGCCGAGGCGGGCGGGCAGCGGGATGGCCGGCCGCGGGCCGGCCGTCGGCCTCTCGTTCCGCTCCGGCGGTGCTGCCGTGGGTGGTTCTCCGTTCCGTTCCGGCGGCGTGGTCATCGGCGGCGTTCCCTTCCGTAGAGCCGGAACTGGAGCAGCGAGACGGCCGCGATGATCAGCACCACGGTCCAGGCGATGGCGGCCGCGTAGCCGAAGTCGAGCTGCTGGAAGCCGACCTTGTACAGGTAGACGACCGGGGTGAGGGTCGCGTCGCCGGGGCCGCCTCGGGTCAGCACGTAGTTCTCGTCGAAGAGTTGGAGGGTGCCGATGGTGGAGGTGACGACGCAGAACAGCACGACGGGCCGCAGTTGCGGCAGGATCACCCCGGTGTGGGTGCGCACGGTTCCGGCGCCGTCGAGGGCGGCGGCCTCGTACTGGTCGCGGCCGATCGCCTGCAGGCCGGCGAGCAGGATGACGGCGTTGTAGCCGGTCCAGCGCCAGGTGACCGAGCCGATCAGCGAGATCCTGGCCCAGGTCGGCGAGTTGAGCCAGTCGACCGGGCCGAGGCCGAGCGACTGGAGCAGTTGGTTGGCCAGGCCTCCGTCGGTGCGCAGCAGGACCTGGAAGACGACGGCGTAGGCGACCAGGGTGGTGATCGCGGGCAGGAAGAACACCGCCCGCCACCCGGCCCGGAACCGCAGCCAGGACTGGTTGAGCAGGACGGCGAGCACCAGGGCCAGTCCGATCATGACCGGGACCTGGACGGCGAGGATCAGGCCGGTGTTGGTCAGGGACTGCAGGAAGGCCGGGTCGTGCAGCATCCGACGGTACTGGTCCAGGCCGACCCAGACGTCGACGCCGTCGCGTCGGGCGGTGAAGCTCTGGTAGAGGCTGGCGCCGAGCGGGTAGGCGAAGAAGGCGGTGAAGAGCGCGGCGGTGGGCCCGGCGAACAGCCAGGCGGCCGCCCGGTGTGGGGGGCGCCGTCGGCGGGCGGTCGCGGTCGCGGGGGCGGCTGCGCGGTCCGGCTTGCGCAGGCGGACGGGGACGCTGCTGGTCATGGCGTCCGCTCCTACGCGGCCGGCTGGCGGCCGGTCGCGGCGGCGATCTGGCGGGCGGCGGAGCGCAGCACGGTGCCCGGGTCGGCGCCGTTGTGCAGCACCTGGTTGACGGCGGTGGTGACGATGTCGCCGGCCTTGGCGTCGTCGGCGGTGCGCTCGACGGTGGGGACGGCGCGGGTGAGGTCGGCGAACAGCCGCATGACGGGCTGGCCCGCGTAGTAGGGGGCGGGCTGCTGGAACCAGGGGTCGTCCAGGGCCGGGAGGAAGGCGGGGAAGAGTCCTTCGTGCTGCATCATCGAGGCCTGGTTGGCCTTGTCGGCGAGCAGGTGGGACAGGAAGGCCCAGGCGGTCTCCGGGTTCCGGCTCTGCGCGGTGACGCAGAGGGTGGAGCCGCCGCTGTTGGAGGTGCGGGGTCCGCCGGGAGTGAAGGCGGGCAGCGGTACGACGCCGAACCTGCCGCTGAGGTCGGCCAGTTCGGTGGTGAGGGTGCCGTCCCACCAGGCGGCGGTGGGGGTGGTGGCGGCCTTGCCGTCGTGGGTGCCGGAGACCAGGCCGTCCCAGCCGTTCTCGAAGTCGACGAGGTCACGGTCGACCAGCTGTTTCAGCAGGGTGAGGGCGCGTTCGGCGGCGGGTGAGGCGACGGCCACCTTGCCGTCCACGAACCAGGCCTGGCCCTGCTGTTGGAGCAGTTGGGCGAAGAGGCTGTCCCGTTTGCCGTCGAGGATGAGCAGTTTCCTGCCGGTGGCGGACTTGAGGGCGGTGCCGGCGGAGAGGTAGTCGTCCCAGGTGGCGAGGGCGGCCGGGTCGACGCCGGCCTGCCGGAAGAGGTCGCGCCGGTAGAACAGGGCGCACGGGCCGCTGTCCCAGGGCAGCGCGAAGACCCGGCCCCCGGCGTCCGTCACGGCGCGCCAGGAGTCCTTCGGGTACTGGCTCTCCAGTCCGCGGGCCCGGTCGGTGAGGTCGACCAGGGCGTTCGGGAAGTTGCCGATGTAGCTGGGCAGTTTGTGGCCCTCGACGGTGAGGACGTCGGGCAGTCCGCTGCCGGCGCCGAGCCCGACGGTGATCTTGTCGTAGGCGTTGTCGTAGCCGATGTCCACGACCTCGACGGTCGTTCCGGGGTGGGCCTGTTCGAAGGTCCGGCCGAGCCGTTGCAGGGCCTTGGCCGCGGTGTCCCAGGACCAGACGGTGACCTTCCCGGTGGCGGTGGCGTCCGGGCTGCCGGTGAGCCGTTTGGCGTCCGCGGAACCGCCGCCGCCGGTGGCGCAGCCCGTGGCGCCCGTCATCAGCAAGGCGCCGGCGGCGAGTCCGGCGGAGAGCAGTCGGCGACGGGCCGGGCCTTGAGGGAATTCCCGCTGTTCACGGGTGAGTTGGGGGTTTTCTCCGGGCCGGGTTCGTGCGGACATCTTGCCTCCCGACTGGTGAATGCCGAATGCTGTATACAGAACTCAGCATTCACAAGACCGTCAAGGCTTGTGACGGAAATCGCGGAAGGTGCCGGCATGAGCACACGCGTTCCCCGAACCCACCCGTACATCCCCAACTCCGCCCCGCAGGTGCGGAGGGCGATGCTGGCGGCGGTCGGCGCACAGCACGTCGAGGAGTTCTACGCCGACATCCCCGCCGCGCTCCGGCTGGACCACCCGCTGCGACTGCCCGAACCCTTCGACTCCGAGGCCCGACTGGTCGCCCACCTGGAGGACCTGCTCTCCCGCAACACCGCCGTCCCGCCCGGCCGCAGCTTCCTCGGCGCCGGCTGCTACCGCCACCACGTGCCCGCCGTGGTGGACGAGATCGTCAACCGCAGCGAGTTCCTCACCGCCTACGCGGGCGAGCCCTACGAGGACCACGGCCGCTTCCAGGCCCTGTGGGAGTACCAGTCGCTGATGGCCGAACTGCTCGCCGTCGACGTCGTCAACGTACCGACGTACGACGGGTTCCAGGCCGCCGCGACCGCCCTGCGGATGGCCGGACGGGCCACCGGGCGGCGCCGGCTGCTGCTGGTCGGCGCGATCGACCCGGACCGGCTCTCCCGGATCCACGACTACACCCGGGGCGTACACGAGCTCCACCCGGTGGCCGCCGAGCCGGCGGCCGTCCGGGCCGCCCTCGCGGACGGCGACGTGGCCGCCGTGTACGCCCAACTCACCGACCACCGCGGCCGGATCGACCCGGCGCTCCCGGACTACGTCCGACTCGCCCACGCAGCCGGAGCATTGGCCGTGGCCCAGGTCAACCCGCTGAGCCTCGGGGTGCTCAGCCCGCCCGCCGACCTCGGCGCCGACCTCACCTGCGGCGACCTCCAGCCGCTCGGCATCCACCCGAGCTTCGGCGGCGGCAACGCGGGCTTCATCGGCAGCCCCGACGACGAACGCCTGGTCGCCGAATACCCGAGCCGCCTCTTCGGCCTCACACCCACCGACGTCCCCGGCGAGTACGGCTTCGGCGACGTCGCCTACGACCGCACCTCCTTCGCGCTGCGCGAAGAAGGCAAGGAGTGGGTCGGCACCGCCGCCGCCCTGCACGGCATCGCCGCAGGGGTCTACCTCGCGCTCATGGGCCCGCAGGGCATGCGCGAGATCGGCGGGACCGTCCTCGCCCACACCGCCTACGCCCGGCAGCGCCTGGCGCAGGTCCCCGGCGTCGAACTCGACGACCCCGGCGCCGTCCACTTCGCCGACTTCACCGTCCGCTACACCGGCGGGCACACCGCCGCCGAGGTCTCCGACGCCCTGCTCGCCCGCGGTCTGCACGGCGGCACCCCGGCCGGGACGCACGAGGGCCGGTACTGCGTGACCGAGCAGCACACCCGGGCCGACCTCGACCACCTCGCCGACGCCCTTGAGGAGATCGTGAAGTGACGAAGCATCAGCAGCACGCGCCGGTCGACCCCAGGATCGCCCCCAAACCCCCGCTGCGCCGCTTCCACCAGGCCCGCTGGGACGAGAAGCTGGTCTTCGAACTGGGCTCCCCCGGCGAGCGCGGCGTCCTGCCCCCACTGCCCGAGCCCGCCGTCACCGCCGCCGTCGGCGACCCGGCCGACCGGCTGCCCGCCGCCCTGCGGCGCCGGACACCGCCCGCACTGCCCGAACTCGGCCAGCAGCAGGTGCTCCGGCACTACCTGAGGCTCTCCCAGGAGAACCTCGGCGCCGACCTCAACGTCGACGTCGGACAGGGCACCTGCACCATGAAGTACAGCCCCAAGGTCAACGACACCTTCGTCCGCGACCCCAGGATCGCCGCGCTGCACCCCGCCCAGGACGCCTCGACCGTCCAGGGCGTGCTCGAACTCGTCCACCGGCTGGAGCAGTTGCTCAAGGAGATCTCCGGCATGGACCGGGTCAGCCTGCAGCCCGGCGCCGGCTCCGCCGCGATCTGGACCAACGTCTCCGTCATCCGCGCCCACCACGCCGCCCGCGGCGAGGGCGACCGGCGCGACGAGGTCATCACCACCGCCTTCTCCCACCCCTCCAACGCGGCCTGCGCCAAGACCGCCGGCTACCGGGTGATCACCCTGCACCCGGACGCCGACGGCTACCCCGACATCGACGCGCTGCGCGCCGCCGTCGGCCCGCGCACCGCGGCGCTGCTCATCACCAACCCCGAGGACACCGGCATCTACAACCCCCGGATCGCCGAGTTCGTCCGGATCGTCCACGAGGCCGGCGGCCTGTGCGCCTACGACCAGGCCAACGCCAACGGCATCCTCGGGATCACCCGGGCCCGCGAAGCCGGCTTCGACCTGTGCCACTTCAACCTGCACAAGACCTTCTCCACCCCGCACGCCTGCGGCGGCCCGGCGGCCGGCGCCTGCGGCGTCACCGCCGAACTCGCTCCCTACCTGCCGTGCCCCACGGTCGAGTTCGACGGCGGCCGGTACCGGCTCGACCACGACCGTCCGGAGTCCATCGGCAAGGTCCGCCCGTACCTCGGCGTCGTCCCCAACCTGGTGCGCGCCTACGCCTGGATCATGTCGCTCGGCGCCGAAGGCCTGCGCGAGGCCGCCGAGACCGCCGTGCTCAACAACAACTACCTGCTGCACCGGGTCCGGCGGATCCCCGGGGTGTCCGTGCCGTACGCCGAGGGGCGGCCCCGGGTCGAACAGGTCCGGTACAGCTGGCAGCGGCTCAACGAGGACACCGGACTGCACAGCGAGGACCTCGGCCACCGCGCCGCCGACTTCGGCACCCACTACTGGACCAGCCACCACCCGTACGTCGTGCCCGAGCCGATGACCCTGGAACCCACCGAGTCCTACTCCCGAGCCGACCTGGACGAGTACGCGGCGATCCTCGCCGAGGTCGCCCGCGAGGCGTACGAGGACCCGGAGACCGTCCGCACCGCACCGCACCGCTCCACCGTCCACCGGATCCGGCCCGAGCCGCTGGACGACCCGGCGGTCTGGGCCGTCAGCTGGCGCGCCTACCGCCGCAAGGTCCTCGGCGAGCAGGCCGGGCAGGCCGGGCAGGCCGGGCACGCTTCGCAGGCTGAACAGGCCGGGCAGGCCGGGCACGCGGAGCACGCCTCGCAGACCGAACAGGCCGGGCAGGCCGGGCACGCCGAGCACGCGGAACGGCCCGGGCAGCCGTGACCGGACCCTTGGTCGGACTCGTGGTCAACCCGGTCGCCGGTCTCGGCGGCCGGGTCGGCCTCAAGGGCAGCGACGGCGCCGACGTCCAGCGGCGGGCCCGGGAGCTCGGGGCCCGGCCGGAGGCGGTCCTGAGGGCGTCGCTCACCCTCCGGCACCTCCCCCCGGTGGAACTGATCACCGCCGCCGGGCCGATGGGCGCCGACGCCGCCACGGCGGCCGGCCTGCCCGCCCGGACCGTCCACCGGCCCGCCGGACCGGGCACCACCGCCGCCGACACCCGCGCGGCGGTCCGCGCCCTGGTCGCGGCCGGCGCCCGGCTGCTGCTGTTCTGTGGCGGCGACGGAACCGCCCGCGACGTCCTCGACGCGCTCGGCCCCGAGCCCCGGCTGCCCGTCCTCGGGATCCCGGCCGGGGTCAAGATGCACTCCGCCGTCTTCGCCGTCCACCCGCGCGCGGCCGCCGAGGTGGCCACCGCCTGGGCGGCCGGGCGCGGCGTGCGGCTGGAGCCCGCCGAGGTGGTGGACCGCGACGAGGCCGCGCTGCGCGAAGGCCGGGTCTCCGCCCGGCTGTACGGCCGGCTCACCGTCCCGGTGCTGCCCGAACGGGTCCAGCAGCGCAAGACCGGCAGTGCCGGACCCGACCCGGCCGCACCGGCCGGACTCGCCGCCGAGGTCGCCGAACGGGTCGGCCCGGACGGGCTGCTGGTCCTCGGCCCCGGCAGCACCACCCACGCCGTCGCCGCCGCGCTCGGCGCGCCGCACGCCAGCCTGACCGGCGTCGACCTGCTGCGGCTGCGGGCCGGCCGCACCGCCCGCGTGCTGCTCCGGGACGCCCGCGCCGACCAGTTGCGCGCCCTGCCCGCCACGCCCTGGATCGCCCTCTCCCCCATCGGCGGCCAGGGCTTCCTGCTCGGGCGCGGCAACCAGCAGCTCACCCCTGGACTGCTGCGCGCCGCGGGCCGGGAGCGGCTGCTCGTCCTCGCCACCGAGGCCAAGCTCGCCGCCCTCGCCGGCCGCCCGCTGCTCCTCGACACTGGCGACCCCGCGCTGGACGACGCCCTCTCCGGGCACGTCCGGGTGATCACCGGCCGCGGCTCCTGCGCCGTCTACCGCCTCTCCGCCTGACCGATCCGCCTGACCGATCCGCCCGCCTGATCCGGTTGACCGATCCACCCGACTGACCCGCCTGCCTGATCCGGTTGACCGATCCACCCGACGGACCCGCCTGATCCGGCTGATCCGCCTGCTTCCGACCCGTAGAGGAGCTCCCCCATGATCGACCTGCACGGAAAGCGCGCGATCGTCACCGGCGCCGCCTCCGGCATCGGCCGCGCCACCGCCGCCCTGCTCGCCGAACTCGGCGCGGCCGTGGTCCTCGTCGACGTCGACGCCGAGCGCGGCGAAAGTGCCGCCCAGAAGATCGGCGGCACCTTCGTGCACGGCGACGTCTCCCGGCGCGCCGACTGCGAACGGGCCGTGCGCACCGCCGTCGACCACCACGGCGGCGTGGACGTGCTGTTCAACAACGCGGGCATCATCCGCCGGTCCACCGTCACCGGGATCACCGACGAGGACTGGGACCTGGTGATGGCCGTCAACGTCCGCTCGGTCATGCTGCTCAGCGGGCTGGTCGTGCCGCTGATGGCCGCGGCCGGCGGCGGCAGCATCGTCAACACCGGCTCCGGCTGGGGCATCAGGGGCGGTGGCCGGGCCGTCTCGTACTGCGCGTCCAAGGGCGCCGTGGTCAACATGACCCGGGCCATGGCCATCGACCACGGACCCGACAACATCCGGGTCAACTGCGTCTGCCCCGGGGACACCGACACCGGCATGCTCGCCGAGGAGGCCCGCCAGCTCGGCGAGAGCGCGGACGCCTTCTACGCCGACGCCGCCGACCGCCCGCTCGGCCGGATCGGCCGGCCCCGCGACATCGCCCAGACCGTCGCCTTCCTGGCGAGCGACGCCGCCGCCTTCGTCAGCGGCGCGGTCATCGCCGTCGACGGCGCCGGCACCGCCTGAGCCCTCGACGCCCGACGCACGACGCACGCAGCACGGCACGCGACACCGCACACCGCACACCGCACAGCCCCACGGTCGTCCGGCGGCCGGGCGAAAGCACCGGTCGCCCGGCCGGTACGCTACGGAACCGGAAAGAAGGGAAGCCCGATGGCGATCGAGCGGCGTCCGCTGCGCGAGCAGGTGAAGGACGAACTCCTGGAGCAGCTCGGCCGCGGCCGGTTCACCCCCGGCGAGTCGATCAACGAGGTCCAGCTCGCCGAGGAACTG
Source organism: Kitasatospora sp. NPDC059599 (assembly GCF_042735125.1). Classification (NCBI taxonomy): domain Bacteria; kingdom Bacillati; phylum Actinomycetota; class Actinomycetes; order Kitasatosporales; family Streptomycetaceae; genus Kitasatospora; species Kitasatospora sp. NPDC059599. Next base: position 38,330 of record NZ_JBHWCL010000074.1, read on the forward strand.
GGCGTCAGCCGGACCCCGCTGCGCGAGGCCCTGATCAGCCTGGAGCGCGAGGGAATCATCACCAGCGAACGCGGCAAGGGCTTCCGCTTCGCCCCCACCGGCAAGCAGGAGTTCCTGGACCTCACCGCGATCCTGATCGCCCTGGAGTCACTGGCCCTGCGCACCTCCGACCCGGCGCACCTGTCCGCGATCGCCCCCCGGCTGCTGGCCGAGGCCCGCGCGTTCTCCGCGCCGCAGGCCCCGCACGGCACCATAGAGCGCTACGACGACGCCTGGCACGCGCTGCTGCTCTCCGGCTGCGCCAACACCCGGCTGCGCGAGATGATCGACTCGCTGAAGCTGACCCTGCACCGCTACGAGCGCGTGGTGGTCGGCGACCACGGGATCCTCGAACGCGCCGCCGAGGAGCACGAGCGAATCGCCCAGTGCCTCCTCGACGGCGACATGGAGCAGGCCGTCACCGCCCTGGAGGCCAACTGGACCAGCGGCATGGAGCGGATCCTGGAGCGGCTTCCCCCGGTCGGCACGCGCTGAGGCCGCCCGACGGCGGTGTCGGACGGCCGGCTGCTACTTGAAGGGCGCGAAGTCGGCGTTGGTCTTGCAGCCGAGGTTCTCGAAGGTGCTGACCTTCGTGTCCGGGTCGGTGTACGTCAGGTGGTACTTGCAGGCACCCTTGAGGTACCGGCCGTCGACCCCGCCGGGGAAGTCGATCTCCTTGTTCCAGAGGTAGGGGGACTGGTAGTCGTTGAGCCGGGCGGTCGCGTTGACGTCGATGCCGCCGGGGGCGTAGATCTCGTAGACCCAGCCCGTCTTGGCGGCCCCGTAGGTGGCGAACTTCTGGGCCACCCACATCTCGCAACTGGTGCTGAGGTGCGCACTGTTCTGCCCGCCGCCCTGGACGATGTACTCGGCGAGCGGAGTGACCTGGTCGCCCCGGGGGGTGAAGCCGGTGCGGAAGATGTCCTCCACGTTCTCCCGGGTGTCGCCGCGCCACAGCGTGTTGACGTCGTGGCGCCACTGCCAGCGCTCGTTCGTCGCGGTGGAGGCGACCGGCTGGGCGATCTGCGGCTCGGTCGTCGTGCGCCACCAGTCCGAGGCCCGGTAGTCGCGGACGGGACCGCACGGGGTGGTCAGGTCGTCGTCCGCGGCCGCCCGCGCGGCGGGTACCGCCGGGGAGGCGGCCGCGGCCGGGGCGACGGCGACGGCGGAGAGAGCGGAGGCGAGCGAGGCTGCGGCGAGTACCCGCAGGACGGCTTGCACCATGGTGAGAACCCATCAGTTGATCAACAGGACGGGCCCTTTATAGGCGTGCGGACCGGCGCACGACGGGAGCGATACGCCCGCACCACCCGCAGGGGTGGATTAGTCGTACAGCGGCACGACCACCGGCCGGCGGCACGACGTTCGGCCGGCGTCTGCGCCGGGAGTTCCGGTACGCCCGGGGTGAGCCGGTGCAGCCGGACCCGTGCCGGGCAGCGTCCCGCACGGGGCCGTCGACCCCACGCCCCGGGCCGGGTGCGGTCACCGTGGCGCCCCCGGCCGGTGGTCGTCGCAGTACCAGCCGCCCGGGTACAGCCGGGCCCCCGGCACGCCGCAGGGGATCCGCCCGGCCGCGCAGTGGCCCGCGCGCACCGGCGGGATGACCCGGTGAGCGGACAGGGGCGTGTCCACCGTCACCGCCGCGACGTACGGCTCGCCCGTGTCCCGGGGCGGCAGCAGCGGGACCGGCGCGTGGTGCCGCGGTTCGCGGACCCGGACGCACTCGACCTCCCGCCGTCCGGTCGAACTGCCGCGCTGCCGGGGGATCGACGGCCGGGCGGCCGGCTCCGCGAGGGCTCCGCCGTTCGCGACGTACCGCCGCCGGTCCTGCTCGGGCGCCCAGAAGCGCAGCGTGCCGTCGGCGGCGGTGCGCAGCGTGACCGGGACGTAGACGCCGCCGGCGACGCGGCGCACGAAGTCGTCGATCCGCGGGACGAGCACCTCCCAGTTCGGGTGCCAGCGGTGGCAACGGCCGCCGCCGCGCACCGGGCAGGGCCCCGGGGCGGTGTGGTCGCACTTCAGCAGCCGCAGCCGGCGCACGCCGCCGCGCACCAGCAGGTCACGGTCCTCCCGGATGGCCTGCGCCGGCAGGTCGTCGGTGCGCGCCCACGGGACCCGGTCGATCAGCGGCGCCTTCGGGTCGACGGTGTGCCAGACCGCGGTGATGCCGTCCTGCCGCGCGATCCGGTCCCGCCGCCGTACGAACCGGGCGCTGACGTAGGACAGTTGGGGTTCGAAGCCGAAGCGGCGGCCGTCCGCGCCGGTGACCAGGACGGCGGCGCGGCAGCGGCCGTCGGCCGCGCGGGGCTCGATCTCGACGGCGTGCCCGTCGCGCGCGGCGGCGCGGGCGTAGCGCTCCTGGTAGGCCTCGCGCTCCGCGCGGCGCGGTTCGTGGTGGGCGCGGCGGCGCGGGTTGTGGTGGCTGGCGATGCGCCGCCCCTGACGGAGCGACAGGTACATCCACTCCGGCCGGCCGGGGCGGGCGTTGAGGCAGGTGGGGCAGAGCAGTCCGCGCCGGGCGACCGGCCGCCGGTCGGCGCGCAGCCGCTCCCACAGGCCGGGGTGCTCGGGGACGCCGAGGTCGGCTCGGTCGAGGTCGAGGAGGCGGTCGAGTTCGGTGCTGAAGACCGGGTTGCGAAGGGGGAGTTCACCGTCGTACTCGTTCATGGCGTCTCATCTCTGCCATCAACCACGAGAGGGAAACTCCAGTCTGCACCGGATCACCGACATTCGGACACACCGCGTTACGGTGCTCACGGACGGATACCCGGCGCACGGAGGGCGCGATGAGCGGACAGGGCGAGCAGGAGCGGTGTTTCGAGGTGCGGGCGATCGGTCGGGTGGAGTCGCCGTTGACGGAGCGCGCGGGGGCACCCCGGCAGGGGGACGAGGGCGGGCCGGAGGCCTGGCTGGTGTTCGACGCTCCGGTGGAGCGGGGGCTGCGGGACCTGACGGCCGGGCAGGAGGTGCTGCTGCTGACCTGGCTGGACCGGGCCGACCGGGAGGTCCTGGCGGTGCATCCGCGCGGGGACCGGTCCCGGCCGGAGACCGGGGTGTTCGCGACCCGCTCGCCGGACCGGCCGAACCCGATCGGGCTGCACCGGGTGACCGTCCTGGCCGTGGACGGCCTGCGGCTGCGGGTCGGCGGCCTGGAGGCGATCGACGGGACCCCGGTGCTGGACGTGAAGCCGGTGCTGCCGGGGGTCGGCGAGCGGTAGCGGGCCGGACGGGACCGGGCCGAGCCGCAGCGGGCCGAAGGTCCGTCAGGCCGGACGGCGCCGAGGCCGCGGGCGGGCCGGGGACACCGCTACGGCGGGATCCGCAGTTCGCACCAGACGGCCTTGCCCGGCCCGAGGGCGTGCCAGCCCCAGCGCCGGCTGAGCCGGTCCACCAGGTACAGGCCGAGGCCGCCCGCGCCGTTCGACGTGTACGGCGCCCGGGGTGTCGGCGGGCGCGGGCTGGCGTCGCTGACCTCGATGCGCAGTGCCCCGTCGGCCCGGACCAGCAGGAGCGCTCCGGGTCCGGCGGTGTGGCGCTGCGCGTTGCCGACGAGTTCGGAGACGAGCAGCACGGCGTCGCGGACCGTCTCCCGGTCCGCGACGTCGGCCAGGAACCGGGCGGTGGCGGCGCGGGCCTCGGCCGCCGCGCCGGACCGGTCCGCGAGCGGCAGCCGTAGTGCCTGCCGTGCGGACGGCGGCCGGACCCCCGACATGGGATCGCCTCTCCTCCGTGCCAGTGGGACGGGTGGTGGTCAGTGTCCGAACCGGTGTCGCCGCCGGCCTCCCGGTCGTTCCGGTGTCTCCCTGCCGCCCGGTTCGACGGCCCGTTCCTCCGGCGGCGCGAGCACCTCGTCGGAGCCCGGAGCCCGGCCGGTCCGGTCGTCGGAGGCGCGGTCACCGTGGGCATGGTCGTCGGCGCCCGTGGTGGCGCGTTCGACCGGTTCGACCGGTTCGACCGGCTCGGCCTCGCGGTACCCGGCCCGGTGCCGCCCCGGACGCCCCGTACCCGCCGTACCCGCCGTGCCCATCCGGCTCCCGGGCCGACGGGACGCCCACAGCAGGGCGAGGCCCGGACGGAAGATCAGCGTGAGGGCCGCTCCGGAGCGGAGGACGGCCGGACCGTCCGGCGCCACGAGGTCGTTGCCCGGGACCGTCGCCTGGTGCTCGGGCGCGTCGGCGAGGTCGTGCGCGACCGGCGGGCCGACGAACGCGCCGGACGCCGACACCGGCAGAAGTCCCGGCACCACCATGGCCGTCCCTTCCGTTCCGAACTCGGCCCCCGACGGGTCGCGCCTACCCGGGCCGTGGGATCCGTAACGGCCCGGTCGCCCTCGACCGGCCGGCTACTCGGTCTGGACGGCGATCAGGCAGGTGTCGTCGTCGGTGTCGGCGGGGCTCAGTTCGAGCAGCCGGTCCAGGTACTGCTCCAGGTCGGGGCCGGGTGCGCCGGCCGCGCGGATCAGCTGCTCCACCGACTCCTCGACCGGGCGGTCCCGGCGTTCGACCAGCCCGTCGGTGTAGAGCAGCAGGACGTCCCCGGGGTCGAGCCGGGCGGTGCTCTCCTCGTACCGGGCGTCGTCCAGGGCGCCGAGCAGCACGCCGTGCGGCAGGGGCAGCACCTGGGCTCCGTCGGCACCGAGCCGGATCGGCGGCAGGTGTCCGGCCCGGGCCCAGCGCAGTCCGCCGCCGACCGGGTCGAGCAGCACGCAGACGGCGGTCGCGGTGACCTGTCCGGGTTCGCGCAGGGCGACGGTGTTGGCCCACTCCAGCAGCCGCCCCGGGCCGGCGCCGGTCACCGCGAGGCCGCGCAGGGCGTGCCGCAGCGCGACCATGCCGGTGGCCGCGCCGACGCCGTGCCCGGCCACGTCGCCGACGGCGAGCAGCACCCGTTTGCCAGGCAGCGGCAGCACGTCGTACCAGTCGCCGCCGACCCGGTCGCGTTTGGCGGCGGGGCGGTAGCGGACGGCGGCATGCACGCCGGTGACGCCGAGCGGGGGCGGTGCGGCCGGGAGGATGGCCTGCTGGAGGCGCAGCGCCAGCTGGGCGCGTTCGGCCGACTCCTGCTCGCTGTCGGCGAGCCGTTCCCGGGTGGCGCCGAGTGCGACCTCCGTCCAGTGCTGGGCGGACACGTCGAGGTAGGCGCCGCGGATGGCGGTGAGCCGTCCGAGGTCGTCGAGCACGGGCTCGGCGATCACCCGGGTGAAGCGGTGGGTGCCGTCGGGCCGGTCGAGGCGGACGACCGCCGAGGCGGTGCGGTGGCGCTGCCGGACGGTGTCCAGCAGGCGCCGGATGGCGGGCCGGTCGTCCGGGTGGGTGTGCCGGGCGAGCCGGGCCAGCGGCACCGGCGCCGCGTCCGGCGGCAGCCCGTAGAGGTCGTGCAGCCCTTCGCTCCAGCGGATCCGGCCTTCGGCCGGCCGTTCCTCGAACCCGGCGACCCGGGCGAGCCGCTGGGCCTGGCGCAGCAGGTCGGTCGACTCGTCGTCCTCGCCGCGGTCGTCCTGCGCCCGCCAGTTGACCAGCAGCCGGCCGCCGAACGGGACGACCGCGAGCAGGACGGCGGCGGGGGTGGCGGCGGGGACGCCGGGCCCGGTGCCCCGGAAGGCCAGCCGGACGCGTTCGGCCGGTTGCACCGCCCCCGTCTCGTGGGCGCGGACCAGGCGGTCGAGCAGGCCTGCCGCGCAGGCGACCGGGTAGGTCTCCAGCAGCGAGGCGCCCTCCAGCGCGTCGCGGGGGCGGCCGAGCGGGTCACGGAACCGGTCGTTGACCCGCCGGATGGTGAAGTCCGCGGCCCGGCCGTCCCGGACGACGGGTTCCAGCAGCAGGGCGGGTGTGAGCAGCCCCTCCAGGAGGGCGGCGGCCTCCTCGGGCGCGGCGGCCTCCTCGGGCGCGGCGGCGTCGCCGGGCGGGCCGAGCAGGGTCGCGCAGAGGTCCGCGAGCGCGTAGAGCCGGCGGCGCTGCGGCGGTCCGAACGGCGGGGCGGGTGCGGCCCAGACGAGTTCCAGCGCGCCCGGGCGGCGGCCCCGGTCGAGCAGCGGGAGGACGGCCCGGGCCGTGCCGGTGCCCACCGACGGCGCGTCGGTGCCCGGTTCGCCGGGCCACAGCTCCGTGGCCGCGCCGCCGACCACCCGCTGCGCCGGGGTGCGGACACCGGGCGGCACCCGAGCCCACGCGGCGGCCTCGTCGGCGGGCAGCCCGGCGTGTGCGGCGAGGGCGAGCGCTCCGCCGGGCAGCCGCAGCCAGACCGCCACGGCGCGGGCGCCGAGGGCCGCTCGTTGCTGGTCCGCCAAGACGTCGGGGCCGGGCGGGGCGTGTTGTGGGGCGGAGAGCCCGGGGGTGAGTG
>NZ_JBHWCL010000075.1:0-44418 GCF_042735125.1 Kitasatospora sp. NPDC059599
GTCGCCGACGGTCCGACCCCCTGCCGCTCCCCCTCGTCCTCTCCGTCGGTCGTGGCCGACCTCCTTCCGCGACGGTGGGGCGGCCCGGTCCCGAACCGGTCCGGACCCGTTCAGTAGTAGTGGCGGCGTCCGCCGACGGCGTGCCCGAGGGCGCCGGCGACCCACAGGACCAGACCGATGAGGACCAGCACGATGCCGATGGTCCACAGGATCGAGATGCTGGTGACGAAGCCGATGATGAGCAGGATGACGCCGAGCACGATCACGGGAGCCTCCCTGGCTGGACAGGCGGATGGGTGTCGGGCGGGCGGCCTCGGAACCGCCCGCTCCCGATGTGGTTCACAGCACCGCGTGTACCGCTCCGGCGGCGGGGCAAACCGGCCGACCGACGCCGGTGCGCGCCGGGCTCGACGCGGGGCTCGGCGCACCGCTCGCCGTCGGGCTCGGCGCGGTGCCGCGGCGCCGCGCCGAGCTGCGTCACCGACGGTGGCGGCCACCCGTCCGGCGGGCCGGCGGACCGGGGCGCGGGGCCGCACGCGCGACCGGCAGGAAGAGACGGGCCAGCTCGCGGCCCAGGTTGACGCCGATCGCCAGGGCCATCGCCATCGCGGCCGCCCGCCCGATCCCGCTCAGCCCGACCTCGGGCCGCCCCCGGACGAAGGCGAGCATCCCGAAGTACAGCACCGACCCGGGCAGCAACGGGCCCAGGGCCGCCGTGACGTGCGGCAGCACCGGGGCGCCCCGGTAGCGCGCCATCAACTGGCCGGACAGTCCGACCAGCCCGGCCGCGAGGCCGGTCGCCAGGATCGGCTCCGCGCCGGCGTCGGCCAGCACCCCGTACGTCGTCCAGCCGACCGCGCTGTTGAGCAGGACCGCGGGCAGCGCGGCCGGCTCGGTGTTCAGCAGCACCGCGAAGGCCAGGGTCAGCAGCACCGCCGCGGTGAGCTGCAGCGGGGGGTTGTCCGCCGCGGCCGGGACGTCCTGGGCGGCCAGGTCGGCGCCGTTGTTGACGCCGACGTACAGGACGGCCATCACGCCGATCACCACGCCGGCCATCAGGTACAGCGCCTCCAGCAGGCGAGCGGCGGCGGTCAGGTAGAAGCCCGCGAGGCCGTCCTGGGCCGCCGCCACCATGGGCCAGCCCGGCAGCAGCGCGAACAGCCCGCCGGTGATCACCACCGATCCGCGCAGGTGCAGCCCGTTGAAGGACAGCAGGATGCCGATCACGGCCGCCGGGGCCGCGGCCACCACGAACTGGTAGAAGGCCGGCAGGTCGTGCCGCGCCACCAGGGCGGAGAGCCGGTCGCCGGCCAGGGCCGCGACAACGGCGCTGGCGAACACCAGCCAGGCCCGGGCGTCGGCCCGGCCACCGACCAGCAGGGTCGCCGCCCCGGCCAGCAGGCCGCAGCAGAGCAGGCGGATCCGGACGGGATAGCGGCGACTGGGCCGGTGGACGGCGACCAGGCGGTCGTGGGCGTCGTGGACGGTGACGCCGCCCGCCGCGATCTCGGTGACCAGCCGGAAGACCGCGGCCAGCCGCGCGTAGTCACCGGCCGGGCGGCGCACCGAGCACTCCGCCGTCAACGGCGGCTCCGAGGAGCCCGGCTGGTAGGAGATCGCCACCCGGGTGAAGGTGACCTGCGGGTCGCACGGGTGGACGCGGTAGGCGCGCGCGACGGCGAGCATCGCGGCCTCGACGTCCTCCGCCGCCTCGCCGCTGGCCAGCAGCAGTTCGCCCACCAGCAGTGCGAGGTCCAGCACCCGGGCCGGTTCAGCGGCTCCGGGCGGCTCCGCGCCGGACGGGTCGGGCGCCAGTCGGCGGTCGGCCGTCGGAGTGCGCAGCAACGGCAGCATCCGGTCGTGCCAGGGCCCCGCGGCGGCAGCGTCCCCGGGGGGCGGCCGGGTGTCCCCGGCGGGGCTTCCGGGCGCTGCGCCCTGCTGCGGCACCCGCTCCGAGCGGGGCGGACGTCCGTCCGGACCGGCAGGCGCGCCGAGCTGATCGTGATCCGACATGGCGACTCCCTGACCCCACCCCCTGTCCACTCACTGCTGTCGATCAACTACCCGAAGTGACGGTTCTGTGAACATCCGGGGCCTTGCGCACCCGTCCGGATCGGAGTGCGACCGGCCGTACACGCCCCATCGCGGCCGGTGTGCCGCGCGGCGGACCGGCAAGGCGGCGGGTCCGCGCTCGGGGTGTCGGCCTGACGAGTCCGACGAGTCCGACGAGCGAGCCTGCCCCCACCGGGGGTCGATCAGAACCGGGGGGCCAGCAGGCCCTCCAGCTCGGCCTCGAAGAGCAGGTCGGGGTCGAAGCCCATGCCGCCGAAGTGCCCGGCGAGTTCCAGGGAGAGCACGCCGTGCAGGCGGGTCCAGAAGGCCAGGAAGCGGTGGATCGCACCGATGGGGGCGGGGTGGTCGCCGACCCAATCCCGGTGCGCCGCCAGGTGAGCGGCGAGCGCCGTCCCCGCGGTTTCGGGCGCCTCGGGCGCCTCGGGGGCCTCGGGCGCCCGGGGCGCCCCGGGAGTCGCCGCCGTGCAGGCGTCAAGCAGCGTGCGCATGATCGCATCGGAGACGGCGGCGGTGTCCTGCGGCGCGTGGTAGCCGGGGACGGGGGTGCCGTAGAGCAGGAAGTACCGCTGCGGGTCGGCCAGGGCCCAGCCGCGCAGGGTGCGCGCGAGCCCGGCGAGGTCGGCGCCGTCGGCGGCGGCCGCGCCGAGGGTGTCGGCGAGGCTCCGGTACGCGTCCCGGACGAGTTCGGTGATCAGTTCGTCGCGGCCGGCGAAGTAGCGGTAGAGCGCGGGGCCGCTCAGGCCCATCTGCTTGGCGATCGCGTTGAGCGAGAGCGCGGAGGCGCCCGCCGTGGCGATCTGCTCCCGGGCGTGCCGCTTGACCTCTTCGCGCAGCTGGGCGCGGTAGCGCTCGCGCGGCGTGTCCGCGCCCGTGCCCGTCTTCGCCATGCCCGGCCCGCCCTCCGCGTCATGCGCGCCTAGATACTCACGCTTTCGTTAGAGGCTATCACGAAGGCTATTGACCCCGGCCTCGTCGCCGAGTTACAACTTCTCACGAAAGCGTGAGCTTCTAGCTCCACCTCGAACCGCCCGTCAGCGAAGGGGAGTTCCATGTCCGGCACCCGCAGCACCGGCGCCCGCGCCGCCCTCGTCACCGTCCCGCTCGTCCTCGGCCTGCTCGGCGCCGCCGCCGCTCCGGCCGGAGCCGCCACTTCGCGCCACGACACCTCCCTCACCTGCCGGGGGGCCGGCGTCGACCCCGGCGCCAAAGTGCGGTACCGGACCGAGGCGCTGGTCCACGCGCCGCTGCGCACCGTCTGGAAGCTGCAGACCGACATCGCGCGCTGGCCCGCCTGGCAGGCCCCGGTCCGGAGCGCGGAGCGCCTCGACCACGGCCCGTTGCGCCGGGGTTCGGTGTTCCACTGGACCACCCCGCTGCCCCCGAACCCCGCGACCACGGCCACCGAACTGGACATCACCTCGACCGTCCGGCAGGTGCGGCCCGGCTCCTGCATCCGCTGGACCGGCCCCGCCGACGCCGAGGGCCTGCACATCGACGGCGTCCACGTGTGGAACTTCACCGCCGTCGACGGCGGTGTCCTGGTGCGCACCGAGGAGACCCACACCGGCCCCCAGGTCGACGCGAACGTGCCCGCCGCCACCGCCATCCTGCGCCAGGGCCTCGACGGCTGGCTGCACGACCTGACGACCACCGCCGAGGCCCGCGCCCGGCAGCAGCGGAACTGAACCGCGGACCCGCGCATGGAACCCGGCCGTCCGGGCAGACGCGGCCCGGGGCGGACCTCGCCCCGTCGACGAGAGGAGCACCTGCCATGGGGACCGACGACAAGATGCGCAACATGGCGGAGAAGGCCGGCGGCAAGATCAAGGAAGCCGCCGGGAAAGCCACCGGCGACCGCACGATCGAAACCAAGGGCAAGGCCGACCAGGTGAAGAGCGACCTGAAGCAGGCCGGAGAGAAGATCAAGGACGCGGGGAAGCACTGACCCGTCGCCCGGGGGCCGCACCCCGACGGCCCCCGGGTGACGCACTCCCCCCGCACACTCGGCCGAGGAGGCGAATCCCATGACCGACCAGGACCAGCCCGTGCCCAAGGACCTTCCGGTCCCCGTCGAGACCCCCGAGTCCCGGCTGGCCGGCGAGGGCTCGCCGCCACCCGGGCACGAGGACCGGAAGGGGCCGGAGGACGGGCCCGAGTACCGGACCACCGAACCGGCCCACGAGCCGGCCCGTAAACCGGAGCCGCACGAGCCGCCGGACTGAGCCGGCGCGGCGGGTGCTCCGCCCCGGGCGGTTCGCCCCGCGCACGCCGGTCCGGGCCGCACGTCCGATGATCCGAGGAATCGGCTGATCGGACGATTCCGCCGCGCGCTCCGGCGAACGAGTGGTCCGGAACGGCGATCCCGCGCACGGCGGCGTTGCGCGCGGGACGCCGTCGCCCACCGGGCGGTACACCTGGGGCCGCTCGCCGCACCCGCGGCACTGCACCGACGACCGGGACGGGAGGGACGAGATGCGGACCGCAGCCGAACTCCTGCTCTGGTGGGGGGCGTTGCTGCTGCTCAACCTCGTGCTGATCAGCTCGGTGCCGCCGTTGGAGGCGGCGGTGGGCGGCGGTATCGCCCTGCTCGGGGCGGCCGGCGCGGCGGTGCTGCGACTCGCCCCCGGCCGGCCGCCGCTCGCGGCCTCCCCCGACGGCCGACGGGTCGGCCGGCTTGCCCTCGTCCGTCAGATCACGCCACTGGAGCCGGCGTTGACGGAGCGCACCGACGGCGCGACGGCCGCCGCCCGGGCGACCGCACGCGTCGAGACCGCCCGGGGGGCCGACCGGTGGCCGACGCGCTGATCGTGATCACCCTGCTGCTGACCGGGTTCGCCGCCACCACTGCGGCGCTCACCCGCGACCTGATGCGGCAGGCCGCTGTCCTCGCGCTGCTGGGGCTCTGCCTCGCCGCCCTCCTCACCGTCCTCCGGGCGCCCGGCGTCGAGCTCTCCCGGCTGGCCATCGGCGGCGCGATCACCACGCTGCTCCTGCTGCTGGCGGTACGCCGGGGGCGTCGCGACGAGCGCTCCGACGACCGTCCCGAGTGAACGCCGGGCGGCCGCACCGGTCCGGCCCGGTCAGCCGTCGAGGAGCCCGTGGCGGTCCGCATAGTCCGTGAGGCCGTCGGCCGTCCGGCCGGCCCAGCCGAGGTAGCCGTCCGGGCGGACGAGGAACACGCCGGTGCCGTACGCCCCGTAGGCCGGGATGCGGACCACGGGGGCGGTGAGAGCGGGCAGCGGGTCGTCGGTGCCGACGGTCAGCAGGGTCCAGTGCGGACCGCGGAAGGCGTCGAACAGGCGGGTGCCGCCGCGCTGTCCGTCGGGGGCGCGGTCGCCGGCGCGCAGCGCGTCCTCCGGGAGGTCCGGGCGGGTGTCCACGGCGAGCGAGGACTCCCGGTAGCCGAGGCCGAGTTGCTGGGTAGCGCGGCCGCGGCGTTCCTCGCCGCGGTGGACCCGGGTCGACAGGGCGAGCATCTCCGCCGCGTTGGCGCGGCGCTCCTCCTCGTAGGTGTCGAGCAGCGCGGCGTCCGCCCGGCCGGCCAGCACGGCGGCCAGCTTCCAGGCCAGGTTGTACGCGTCCTGGACGCTGGTGTTGAGGCCCTGCGCACCGGCCGGCGAGTGGACGTGCGCGGCGTCGCCGGCGAGGAACACCCGGCTCGCGCGGAAGCGGTCCGCCAGTGCGGCGCGCGGGCGGAACCCGGAGATCCAGCGCAGCTCGGTCACCTGCTCGGCGGTCAGGTGGGAGCGGGCGGCGACCACCGCGCGCAGGCCGTCGAGGGTGAGGTCGACGGCCGTCCCTTCGGGGAACCCGGCGACGAGCTGGAAGTCCTCGGTGCCGCCCAGCGGGCAGATCGCCAGCAGTCCCTCGTCGGAGGGGAACACGTGCCAGTGCTCGCGGCCCAGTCCGGTGACCCGGACGTCGGCGATGAGCATCGGCGCGGGGTCGACGGTCTCCCCGGTCATCCCGATGCCGAGCAGTCGCCGGACGGTCGAGCGTCCGCCGTCGGCCGCGACGAGGTAGCGGGCCCGGACCGGGGCACCGGTGGTGAACTCGGCGGTCACGCCGTCCTCGTCCTGGCGGAGGCCGGCCAGTTCGCGGCCGAACGCGACCTCGCCGCCCAGCTCGCGCAGCCGCCCGTGCAGGATCCGCTGGGTGAGCCACTGGGGCAGCATCAGCGTCTCGGTGTACGGCTCGGCCTCGGAGGGTTCGGCCGGTTCGTACATGCGGCGCTCGTCCTGCGGTTCGCCGCCCTTCCAGAAGAGGTTGGGCGGGTAGTGGCCGGCCACCTCGCGAACCCGGTCGAGCACGCCGTAGTCGTGCAGGACCTCCAGGGTGCGCGGCTGCAGGCCCTTGCCGCGCGAGCCGGGGAAGAGCTCCGCGCCGCGCTCGACCACCAGCGCGGCGACGCCGTGCCGGGCGAGGTCGAGCGCGAGGGCGAGGCCGGTGGGCCCGGCGCCGATGATCAGGACGTCCGTGTGCGTGCCGCGAGCGGTCACGGCAACCCCCTTAACGTTGTTAAGCAGCCGATGCCGGAAGCGTGCACTTAACGGCGTTAAACTGTCAAGCGTGACCCCGCAGAGAACCCCCAAGCTCGATCGCGCCCAGGTCGTCGACGCCGCACTGAGACTGCTCGACGAGGTCGGCCTCGACGGCCTCACCCTGCGCGCCATCGCCGCCTCGCTCGACGTCAAGGCACCCGCGCTGTACTGGCACTTCAAGGACAAGCAGGCGCTGCTGGACGAGATGGCGACCGAGATCATGCGCCGGATGACGGCCCGCGCGGCCGGGGCGGGCGGCGGCCCGGCGGAGGCACCGGCCGACTGGCGGGCGGTGTACCTCACCACGATGCGGGCCCTGCGCGCCGAACTCCTGCGCCACCGCGACGGCGCGAAGGTCTACAGCGGCGCCCGGTTCACCGACACCTCGTACGCGGCCGGCCTCGACGCCTCGCTGCGCCTGCTCATCGACGCCGGCTTCACCATGGCGACCGCCACCCGGGCCTGGTACACCGCGTACAGCTACACCATCGGCTACGTCATCGAGGAGCAGGCCATGGGCCCCAACCCCTTCGACGGGGACGAGGGCTACGACGTCGAGGCGCGCGCCGAGCGCCTGGCCGCCCACCCGCTCGCCGCCGAGGCGGGCCGGGTGATGTTCCGGGACTTCGACGAGGGCTTCGAGGCGGGCCTGGCGCTGGTCCTGGCCGGGGTCGAGGCGACCATGACCGACTGACGGCCGCAGACCGGCGGTCCACCGACGCGAGCCACCGGCCATCGGCCATCGGTCACCGGTCACCGGTCACCGGTCACCGGTCACCCGACGGGCCGTCACGCATCCGACGCGCCGTCAAGCTTCCGACGCATCCGAACCTTTTCGAAGCCGGAACGCTCCCCCTCGTACCACCCCCGTTGGTCCGGCGTTCACGTGTACATGTAAACTGCGTTCACCTCGCCCGTCTACCTTCGTGGCGCCCCGCCGCCCAAGATCCACCGGCGGGGCCCCAACTCTGAAAAAAATGATCTGACGTTCGAGGTACCAACCATGTACGCAGTCCCCACCCGCACACGGTGGCTCCGCTCCGGAGCCGGCCTGCTCGGCGCGGTCTCCCTGGCGGCCCTCGGCGGCGCGCCCGCAGCCTTCGCGGCCGACGCCCCCCAGACCGCCACGCCGATCAAGCACCTGGTGGTGATATTCCAGGAGAACGTCTCCTTCGACCACTACTTCGGCACCTACCCGAACGCGGCCAACACCGCCGACGACAAGGTGAAGTTCACCGCCAAGCCCGGCACCCCGAAGGTCGACGGCCTCTCCGACGACCTGCTCCACCACAACCCGAACGGGACCAACCCGAAGCGGCTGAGCCCGTCCCAGGCCGTCACCTGCGACCAGGACCACACCTACAAGGACGAGCAACTCGCCTTCGACGGCGGCAAGATGGACAAGTTCGTCGAGCACACCGACGTCGAGAGCTGCAAGGCGCCGATGTTCACCCAGCCCGGCCTGGTGATGGACTACTACGACGGCAACACCGTCACCGCCCTGTGGAACTACGCCCAGCGCTTCGCGATGAGCGACAGCTTCTTCGGCACCACCTACGGCCCGTCCACCCCCGGCGCGCTCAACCTGGTCACCGGTCAGACCCACGGCGGCTACCCGGTCGACCCGAAGACCGGCCAGAAGACCACCGACGCCTACGTGGTCTCCTCCCCGGACGCCAACGGCGTCGGCACCGTCATCAACGACCCGGACCCGGGCTACGACGACTGCTCCAGCCCCCAGCACAACCAGCTGGTGATGACCGGCAAGAACGTCGGCGACCTGCTGAACGACAAGGGCGTCAGCTGGGGCTGGTTCCAGGGCGGGTTCAAGCCGACCGGCGAGAAGGACGGCAAGGCCGTCTGCGGGGCCGCCCACGACAACATCGTGGGTGCGTCGCAGACCGACTACAACCCGCACCACGAGCCGTTCCAGTACTACAAGTCCACCGCGAACCCGAAGCACCTGGCGCCCAAGGACGTGGACGAGGTCGGGCACAACGGCCAGGCCAACCACCAGTACGACCTGACCGACTTCGACGCCGCCCTGCAGCACGGCAACCTGCCCGCCGTCAGCTACCTGAAGGCCGCCAACTACCAGGACGGGCACGCGGGTTACTCCGACCCGCTGGACGAGCAGCACTTCGTCGTGGACACCCTGAACAAGCTCCAGAAGTCCAAGGACTGGGCCTCCACCGCCGTCGTCATCGCGTACGACGACTCGGACGGCTGGTACGACCACAAGTTCGCCGAGCCCGTCAACGGCTCGCGGGACGCCGCCAACGACAGCCTCAACGGCCCCGGCCAGTGCGGCAAGGACGGCGGCGCGGGCGGCTACGCCGACCGCTGCGGCTACGGCCCGCGCCTGCCGCTGATGGTCGCGTCCCCGTACGCCAAGGCCAACTTCGTGGACCACACGCTGACCGACCAGACCTCCGTCCTGCGCTTCGTCGAGGACAACTGGAAGACCGGCCGGATCGGCGACGCCTCCTTCGACGAGCACGCCGGCTCCATCGAGGGCATGTTCGACTTCAAGTCCCCGCAGGCCGCCACCCTCCTGCTCGACCCGGCCACCGGCCAGCCCGCCGGCGGGGCCACGCCGACCGGTCAGCCCACCGGCGGCAGCTCGGCCACGGCCTCCGCCTCCGCCCCGGCAGGCCCGACGGACGGCACCGGCAGCGGCACCGCCGTCGCGGCGCCCACCGGCAGCGCCTCCGGTCCGGCGCTGGCCACCACCGGCGCGGACTCGAACACCGTGCCGATCGCGATCACGGCCGTGGCGCTGCTGGCGCTCGGCGGCGGCGCGGTGTTCGTCACCCGGCGGCGGCGCGGCCGCCGCGCCTGACGCTCCGTCCACAGCGCGCACGCACCGGCGTGCCGACACCGCCGGGTCCTCGTCGAGGGCCCGGCGGTGTCCGCGTTCCGGGGCGGTCGGGACGGTGCCACCGCCGTCCGCCCGGGGTGCGCAGGCCGTGCCTGCGGCCGTAGAACGGAAGGGAGCGAATCCCACCGGAAGGAGACGGGCCATGGGCCTGCCCCTGGCGGCCGGACACGTGCTCGTCCGCCTCGCCGACGGCCCGCCGGAGGCGGCGCACACGGTGCTGGACGCACTGGAGACCGTCTTCCCCAACCACACCGGACGCGGACGCACCCGGGTCGGCAACGTGTGGGAGGACCCGCCGACCGTGACCTCGGAGGGCACCCGGGTGGTGGCCGGCCCGCGGCCCGCCGGTGCCCCGCCCCGCGCGGCACCGGCCGGCGTGCACCTGTTCTCCCAGGCCTTCGACGCGCGCAGCGGGCGGGACCGGGCCACGCCGGCGCAGGCGATCACCCTGGCGGGCGGGATCGACGCGGACCTGCTCGGCGGCCACGAGGACGTCGAACGGGTGCTGACGGTGCTCACCGCCCTCTGCGGGACGGTCGAGCAGGAGCGCGAGGCGCAGGGGCCCCACCTGGCCGTGCGGCTACGGCTCGGCCCGCCCGGGTGAGCGGGGCCGGCCGGGCAGACGTGTCGCCACCACCGAGCGGGGGCAGGCGCACGGACGGCAGCAGACCGGCTACTCCGTCCGGGGGCCGCCATGGCCGTGCGGCGCAGACCGGGCGTCCGGCGCGGGGCCCGACCTCACGCGGCGCGCGTCCGCCCACGGCCGGCGGATCCACGCACCCCGGAGCGGCCTCCGGCCCCACCGGGCCGACAACCATCCCACCGGGTCCGGCCCGGTGGCCGTTCGGCGGACCCCGGGGTTGCATGGACTGACCGAGCCCCAGCGATCCGGAGGTAGCGCCGTGTACGAGATGTGGGCCGAGCACGACCCGGCGGTGTCCCCGCCCGCCGTGGTGTGGCACGTGGTGGCGAAGGACGACGCGACGTCGTCGCTGTGCGGGCGGTTCCTGGAGCCGTCCCAGCGGGTCGTCCCGGCGGGGGACAACGCCGCCGTCGAGGCCGCACCGGACCGCTACTGCGATCCCTGCCTGCTCACCGTGCGCGAGGCCCTGGCGGCCAGCGCCCGGTAACCGTCCGCTCCGCCAGCGGTCACGGGAGCGGCACGGCCGTGAGGCACGGGTGCCGGCTGCCGGTCGCCGGTCGCCGGCGCCGCGAGGACGGTGGCCACCCTCCGTTGATCCCCACCCGGAGTCCGCCGTCCGCGCTCTCCCGGACGAGCCCCCCGCCGGGCCCACGGCGCTCGTCTCGTGGACGACGACGACGGCCGGTGGAGCGTGCCCGCCGACCGGGCCGGGGAGGGTCACCGCGTAACGGCGGGTGAGGTTTCTCATGACGGCCACCTTCTTCCCCCACCCCGTGTCACCGAATCTCCTCCCGCGCCAGGCCGCTTGTACACGGACGGCACACCTGTCCGGGCCTCCGACGGCGCCCGGACGACGGGGGACGACGGGTGGGGACGACGCTGCGTGTACCCGGCCCGGGAACGGCCACCCGCGCATCTGCCCGGCCCGGGCCTGGCTGCACGCACCGGTGAACAGGACTCGGAGGCGATCCCATGACCACGCCGGACACCGACCCCCACGGCCGCACCGAACCCCGCCGGACCGGCCGCCGCCGCGCCGACCCCCGCCGGACCGGCCGCCGGGAGTCGCCCGACGAGCGGGCCGACCGGCCCACCGCCCCGGTCGGCTACCACCGGGTCTTCGCAGGGCGCCGCCGCAAGCCCCAACCGGTCGACTCGGCGGCCCGGTTGGTGGTGGGCGGCCTGGTCCTGCCGGCACTGACCATCGGGTCGGCGCTGCTGCTCCTGCTCCGGGTCGCGACCGACGACGCGGCGTCCTCGGGCTTGATCGCCGGTGCCGTCGTGCTCTGGTTCGCGTTCTCCTGGCTGCTCCTGCCGGTCCTGCACCTGCGCCGGGACGACGGGCACTCCGGCCCGCCGTCCGCCGGCACCGGATCCGACCGCACGGCCCGCGCCCCGCCCGCCCGCGACCCGCCGCGGTGACGTGCGCACGGCGGGCATGAAGGTGCGGGTGTACGAAGAGTCCCCGCCGGAGAGACGCTGGGAGCAGGACTTCCACCCGGGAGGCTTCGATGATCCGTCCCCGCCGACGCCGTCCGCACACCGTGACGTCGCGGGGCGGGCCGCGCCCCCGCCGGACAGGACCCAGGAGCCGGACAGGACCCAAGGGAGGCCACCCGTGCGGATGAACGGCTCCGGGCCGAACCGGCGGGCCGTACCGCTCGGCAGCAGACGCCCCCGGGTGGCACCGCGCCGCCGGGCCCCGGTGGAGCACGCCGACCGGGCCGGGCCGGTCGAGCACGTCCCCGGAGGACTGCGAACGGCTGCCGGGTACACCTGGCGGCTGGGGCTGCTCGGCGTCGGCGCCTACCTGGTCGTCGACGTCCTCGGCCGGCTGGAACTGCCGGTCATCGCGGTGTTCATCGCGCTCGTCATCACCTCGGTCCTGCGCCCGCTGGTCGACCTGCTGGCCAGGGCGATGCCCCGCTCGCTCGCCGTCCTGATCGCCTTCCTCTGCGCCCTAGCGGTGATCGGCGGGGTCCTGGCGCTGGTCGGGACGACCGTCGCCGACGAGTGGAACCGGCTGGGCAACGAGGTGCGCGGCGGGCTCGGCCGGATCGACCGCTCGCTGACCGGCGCCCCCTTCCACCTGCGGCCCGGGACCGTCACCGACCTGCGGGCGAAGATCGGTGACTTCATCTCCACCCACCGCTCGACGCTGGTCAGCACCGCCCTCAGCGGCGCTGGCCGAGCCGTCGAGCTGGTCACCGGGCTGGCGCTCGCGGTGTTCTGCTCGGTGTTCTTCCTGCACTCCGGCGACCGGATGTGGTCCTGGGCGCAGGGGCAGCTGCCGGCCCGCCGCCGTACCGTCTGGGACCGGGCCGGGCGCGCGGCCTGGCGCACCTTCGCGGGCTACACCCGCGGCGTGCTGATCGTGGCGGCGACCAACGCCGTGCTGGTCGGCGTCGCCCTGGCGATCCTGGGGGTGCCGCTGGTCCTGCCGCTGACGGTGCTGGAGTTCGTGGCGGCGCTCATCCCGCTGATCGGCTCGCCGATCGCCCTGGCCGTCGCCTCCGTGGTCGCCCTGGCCGCGCGCGGGCCGGTGGTCGCGCTGCTGGTGCTCGCCCTGATCGTGGTCATCGGCCAGATCGAGGGACACCTGCTGCACCCACTGGTGCTCGGCTGGTCCGTCCGGATCCACCCGGTGGTCATCGCCCTGTCGGTGACCGGCGGCGCCGTCCTGGCCGGCGTCCTGGGAGCGGTGGTGGCGGTGCCGGTGGTGTCGGTCGCCTGGGCCGTGATCGGCGAACTCCGCGACCTGCGGGCCCACCGCGGCCCGCCCGGGCGCTCACGGGACGATCCCTCGGTGCCGGGCGACCGGCCGCACGGCCGCGCGGACGAGCGCCGGAGCCCGGACCCCGCCGAGGACGACCGGCGCGGCCGCTGAGTGCGCGGTGGCGCTGGCTGGCGGCAGACCCGACGGCAGACCCGACGACGGAGCCGGCGACGGGGACGGGGACGGGGAAAGGGGCCGCAACACCGACAGCACGGCGGTCGGCAGGCGCACGACCGTTCCGGGCACGCCGCCCGGCACCCGGCACCACGTGCGTGGTGCTCGGGGGCACGGTCCGGCGCGTCTGTCCGCACGCAGATCGTCCTCGATCTCCGCCAGCATCCGCAGCTCCCCGCGCGAGCGCCCCGGGCCTGCCACCGCCGCCACCTCCGGCGCCACGCGGGGCAGCGCGAGGTCGCCCGGGCGCGGGGTCACTCGGCGTCGGAGCACCCGGCGCGGAGCACCGGCTCCGGAGCAGCGGGGACGGCCCGGCTCCCGAGGACGGGGATGGTCCCTCCGGGGGACGGCCTGGCAGGATGCCCATGATCGACTCCAGCGACACTCCGCACGACCGAAGGGCCCCACCGTGACCACTCCCACCAGCACCGTCGTCGAGCGCGCGGACGAGCGGCACCGGTACGAGATCCTCGTGGACGGCACGCTCGCCGGCTTCACCGAGTACCGGGACCACGAGGACCAGCGCGTCTTCTTCCACACCGAGATCGACGACGCCTTCGCCGGGCAGGGCCTCGCCGGCCGTCTCGTCCAGGACGCGCTGACCGACGTACGCGCGGCCGGCAAGCGGATCGTGCCGATCTGCCCGTACGTCGCCAAGTTCCTCACCAAGCACGAGGAGTTCACCGACATCACCGACCCGGTCACCCCCGAGGTCAAGGGCTGGCTCCGCACCCGGCTCGCCTGAGCGACCCGCCCCGCGGCGCCCTGCCCCGGGCCCGTTCTCCCGTTCCCTGGTGGGCCCGGTCGGCCCAGCGGGTGGGGTCGTTGGTCCCTGGCCGGGGCGACGGGGGGATGGGGATCCTGGTCGGCGGAGTGCGCCGGACGGGAATGGAAGGGCCTGGTGATGGGCGAGTTGGTCGCAGTGGGGGCGTTCGAGGGGCTGACGGGCGAGGTCCTGGCCGAGGCCCGGGTCCGGGTCGCCGCCGCAGCGGTGGCACCCGGCGTGGGGACGCTGGTGGAGGCGCTGCGGGTCAGGCTGGCGGCCGTGGCCGGGGGTGTGCTGGCGCAGGTGAACGCCGAGGTGGACGGTCGGCGGATCCGGGTGCAGGAGGTCGCCGCCGAGCTGGGTGAATCCCTCGACCGGGCCGCCGACGCGCTGCGCGGCAGGATCAGGGCCGTCACCGGGGCCTGGGCGCCGCGCCCGTGGCCGGGCGCCCACCGGATCGCCTCACCCGCCGGGGCGCTCGTCGACGCGTCCGCCGTGCCGCCCGTCGTCCCGTCCGCCGCGGACCGGGGGGTCGGCGGGGGCGGCGGGGACCCCCGGATCGTCCGGCGCAAGGAGCCCGCGCTGGTGTGGTGTTCGCCGGAGGCGGCCGCCCGGACCATGGACGCGATGGACTACCACATCCACCTGTTCACCGATCCGGCGACCGAGACCGACGCCGTCGTCTACCGCGTCGGGCCGACCGGCTACCGGCTGGCCCGCACCGTCGCCGCCGGACCGCCCGGCCGCCGCACCGCGCCGATCACGCTCAGTCCGTACGGCGCGCCCCGGCTGAGCGAGGCGCGGGCCGTCGACCGGCTGGTGGACGCCGAGTTGCCGTTCCTGTTCTTCGCCGACCCCGTCAGCGGGCGCGGCCGCGTGCTCTACCGGCGCTTCGACGGCCGGCTCGGTCTGATCGCGGGACGGGCCTGACCGCGGAACAGGCCTGACCGCGGGACGGCACCGAGCCCGGGAACCCGACGCGCCCCGCCGAGCGGCTGCTCGGCGGGGCGCGGTGCGGCGTCCGACCGGGTCCGGCCGGGTGCGCCCGGACGTCGGGGACGGTGCGTCACATGTTGATCATGTGACCGGCGAGACCGTGGATGGCCTCCTTGACCGCCTCGCCCAGCGTCGGGTGGGCGTGCACGTTGCGGGCGACCTCGTGGACGGTCAGGTCCCACTGCTGGGCCAGCGTCAGCTCGGGCAGCAGCTCGGTGACCTCGGGGCCGATCAGGTGGGCGCCGAGCAGCTCGCCGTGCGTGGTGTCGCTGATGACCTTGACGAAGCCGATCGGGTGGCCGAGGCCGTGCGCCTTGCCGTTCGCGGTGAACGGGAACTTGGCGACCTTGACGTCGTACCCCAGCTCCCGGGCCTGCGCCTCGGTGTAGCCGAAGGAGGCGATCTGCGGCTGGCAGTAGGTGGCGCGCGGGATCATGGCGAAGTCGACCTCCATGGTCTCCGCCCCGCCGATGGTCTCGGCGGCGATCACGGCCATGGCCTCGGCGGCGTGCGCGAGCATCAGCTTGGCGGTGACGTCGCCGATCGCGAAGATGTGCTCGACGCTGGTGCGGCCGCGGCCGTCCACCGCGATGGCGTTGCGGTCGGTGAGCTTGACCCCGGTGTTCTCCAGGCCGTAGCCGTTGACCCGCGGGGCGAAGCCGATCGCCTGGAGCACCTTGTCGGCCTCCAACACCTTCTGCTCGCCGTCCTTGGTGACGGTGACGCGGACCTTGGCGCCGGGGTCGCTGTCGTCGATCGACTCGACCCGGGTGGAGGTCAGCACCTCGATGCCCAGCTTGCGGTACTGCTTGGCGAGTTCGGTGGAGACCTCGACGTCCTCCAGCGGCACCACGCGGTCGAGGAACTCGACGATGGTGACCTTCACGCCGTAGTTGTGCAGCACGTACGCGAACTCGACGCCGATCGCGCCGGCGCCGGCGATGATGATGCTCTCCGGCAGCTGCTCGGTGAGGATCTGCTCCTCGTACGTGACGACGCGCTCGCTCAGGCTGGTGCCGGGCAGCAGGCGGGTGGTGGCCCCGGCGGCGATGACGCAGTGGTCGAAGGTGACGACGTCGAAGCCGCCGCCGCTGAGCGCGACCTGCAGGGTGTGGTCGTCGACGAAGGTGCCCCAGCCGTCGTACTCGGTGATGCCGTTCTTCTTCATCAGGTAGTGGACGCCCTTGACCCGGCCGTCGGCCACCGAACGGCTGCGGCGGAACGCCTCGCCGAAGTCGAAGGTCACCTGGCCCTCGACCTTGATGCCGAAGGTCTTGGCCTCCTTGGTGAAGATGTGGGCGAGCTCGGCGTTGCGCAGCAGGGCCTTGGAGGGGATGCAGCCGACGTTGAGGCAGACGCCGCCCCAGTACTTGGCCTCGATGACCGCGACCTTCAGGCCCAGCTGGGCCGAGCGGACGGCGGCGGTGTAGCCGCCGGGGCCCGCGCCGAGGACGACGACGTCGTAGTGCGTGCTCATGTTGCTGACTCCTCCGAGGGTGTCACGGTGTCGTGATCTCGGTCCCATGGTGGCAGGACCGGGCTCGGCGCACCCACCGGGTCTCGGCGGATGCGCTCCGCGCGGCACCGTACAGGCCCGGGGCCGGATTGTCAGTGGTCTCCGCTACGGTGACCGCACCGGCGCCCATCAGGGACGATGACGGAGGGGAGGGAGCGGTGGCACGGTCGGAGGCGGCGTTCGCGGTGCGTACGGCGGGCGGGTGGGCCCGCCGCCCGAGGACGGCAGCGGGCCCACCCGGGCATCAGGCCGCCACGTCGTCGGCGCAGCCGCCCACTCCGGCGTCGTTCGTGCCGCTGGTGCCGGGGCCGCCCGCGCCCACGGCCGCCGACTTCCCGGTCGGGGCCGGCACCGGTACGGGCCGCTGGAGGGAGGAGAGGTCCCAGGCGTAGGTGCCCACGGCGTTGGCGATCACGTCGATGTTGACGTCGAAGGCGTCCATGTCGATGTTGCCGAGGTTGTCGCAGGCCTTGTGGTAGCAGGTGTCGTAGGCGGTGCCCGCCGTGCCGCCGTAACGCTCCGCCTGCTCCGGGGACTTGATCTTCTCGGCGCCGGTGTCGGTGCCGCCGGCCGGGATGCCGGCGTCGATGAACGGACCGTAGTCGGAGCGGCCGTCGAAGGCGGTCGGGTCGTGCGGCAGGCCGAGGCCGTCCAGGTAACCGGTGATGTCGCGTTCGATCTGCGCCGAGCCCTCGGGGCCCGCGCCGCCGCCGGCGCTGCCGGAGCCGTTGTAGACGAACTGCGCGTAGTTGGGGGAGGCGATCATGTCGAAGTTGAGGTAGAGCCGGATCTTCTTCCGATCCGCCTCGGAGAGTGACGCCACGTACGCCTCGGAACCCTTGAGGCCGAACTCCTCGGCGGACCACCAGGCGAATCTGACCTTGTTCTTCACCGGGTGGACGTTGAGGTTCTCGGCGACCTCCAGGATGCCCGCCGAGCCGGAGCCGTTGTCGTTGATGCCGGGCCCGGCCGGGACGGAGTCGAGGTGCGCCCCGACCATCACGGTGTTGGCCGGGTCGCCGCCGCGGGTCTCCGCGATGACGTTCCAGGTCTTGCGCGGCTCCATGAAGGTGCGGAGGTCGAGGGTCACCCGGACGGGCCCGGCGGCCGCCCCGGCGGCCAGTGCCTCACCGGCCGCCTTGGTGATCCCGCCGGTCGGGACCTTTCCGGCGGTCGGGTCCCCGAGGGTGCCGTTGAGGTCACCGTCGGCGTTGTTGTAGATGAGCGCGCCGGCCGCGCCCGCCGCCGCCGCGGCGGCCTGCTTCTGGGCGAAGCTGCACCCGCCCCGCCGGATCAGGGCGACCTTGCCGGTGAACCCGCCCGCCGGGTAGTCGGTGGCCGCGCAGCCGGTGGTGGCGCTGACCGGCGCGACGGCCAACTCGGCGGTCAGGCCCGCGTCTGGGCCGCTCACCGAGTACGTCATCGCGATCACGGGGACGGACTCGGCCTTCGGCGACAGCACGTCGAGCCGCTGGGTCCGGGCCTCGAAGAAGGTGTACTCGAACTCCTGCTTGGACACCTTGAGTCCGGCGCGCCGCGCCCGGTCGTAGACGTACTGCGCGGACTGCTCGTGGCCCTTCGAACCCGCCACCCGGGTGCCGTCGTTGCGGTCGGCGATCCGCTGCAGCGCGGCCAGGGTGTCGCGGGCGGTCTCGGCGTCGCTCGCCTCGACCAGCCGCGCGGCCAGCTTGGCGCCCTTGCGCGCCGGGTCGGGGTCGGCCACCGCGCTCCCGGCACCGGCCAGCAGCAGCGGGGTGACCAGGGTGGCGACAGTCAGTGCGGCGCCCGCGCCGCGCCGGGCGGCGGCGCCGCCGCGTGAGCGCGGTAACGGGGTGGCGTTGTCCGGCCGGGTGGCGCGGTCGTTCGTGGTGGAGCGGTCGAGCGGGGAGGTCGAGCGACGGGTGCGCAGCATCAGGGCGACTCCTTCCGACGGGCCGTGAACTCACGATTTGACAGGACCGGAATCGCCTTGCCAAGCCCGCCGCGCGGCCCGCGGGATGCGCGCGGGGGGATGCGCGGTGATATTGGAGGAGTGGGGCCGTCTCATCCAGGAGTGTGACCACATGTCCATGATGGATAAGCTCAAGAGCCTGCTGAAGGGCCACGAGGAGCAGGCCGACAAGGCCGTCGACAAGGCTGGTGACACCGTCGACGAGCACACCCAGGGAACGTACGGCAGCCAGGTGGACACCGCCCAGGAGCAGATGAAGAACCAGTTCCGGGACGAGCCGCCGGCGCAGTAGCGCCGCCCGCCGTCCAGGCGTGCGCCACCCCGGTCCGGCCGAGCGGCCGGGCCGGGGTCCGGCTCTCCGTGCCCTGTCGGGGGGCTCAGCTGTGGCCCGGGTCCGTCCGTCCGGCGCCGCGGGGCGGGTCGTCGCCGGTGGCACCACAGGGCGGGTCGTCGCCGGTGGCACCGCAGTTCTCGCACGGTTCCGGACCGGACCGCTCCCGCAGCCGTCCGCACTCCGGGCACACCCGCTCCAGCCAGCAGGCCGACTCGCCGCCTTCGTCCATGCCACCGATTCTGCTCCCGGCACCCGACCGACGGCGAGTAGACACTGTCTACGCCACCCTGGTAGACAGTGTCCATGACTGATCAGGACAGGGACCTCCGCGCCCGACTGGTGGCCGCCGGCGTCGAACTGGTGACCACCGGGGGCGTCCAGGCACTCGGACTGCGCGAGATCGCCCGCCACGCCGGGGTCTCGCACGGAGCGCCCCGCCGCTACTTCCCCACCCACCGCGAACTGCTCGCCGCCATCGCGCAGCAGGGCTTCGGCCGGCTCACCGACACGCTCGCCGGTGCCGACGCCCTCGCCGCCGGCACCGGCGGCGACGCCCGCAGCCGCCTCGACGCGCTCGCCCGCGCCTACCTCGGTTTCGCCGCCGCCAACCCCGGCATGTTCGAGCTGATGTTCCGTCACGACCTGCTGGAGGGCAGCGGTGCGGAACTGCGCCGCACCAGCGTGCCGCTGTTCCTCACCTTCGTCGGCCTGGTCTCCGAGGTGCACCCGGACGCCGACGACCCGGCCACCGCCACCGCCGCCCTGTGGTCCAACCTGCACGGCCTGGCCCAGCTGCGCACCTGGGGCAGCCTCCGGCTCATCACCGGCGGCGAGGACGTCGAGCCGCTGCTGCGCGCCGTGCTGGACGCCCACCTCGGCCCGGCCGCCCGGTGACACCGCGGCTCCACCGCCGGCTCACCCTCGCCGCGAGCATCACCGGCGCCGTCCTGGTCGCCCTCGACGGCACGGTGCTGACCGTCGCCCGGCCCGTCCTCCAGCGTGACCTGCACGCCTCCGTCGCCGCCGTCCAGTGGGCCGGCACCGGCTACCTCGTCACCGTCGCCGCCCTGCTGGTCTTCGCCGGCCGGCTCGGCGACCGCTACGGGCACCGCCGCGTCTTCGCCCTCGGCGTGGCGGGCTTCGCCGCGAGCTCCGCCGCGATCGCCGTCGCGCCCGGCATCGGCTGGGTCATCGCCCTGCGGGTGGTCCAGGGCGTGGCGGGCGCCCTGCTGCAGCCGGCCACCCTCGGCATGCTGCGCACCGCCTGGCCCGCCGACCGGCTGGCCGGTGCGATCGCGGTGCGCACCGCGGCGATCGGGCTCGCGGCGGCGGCCGGGCCCCTGGTCGGCGGAGCGCTCACCGCGCACTTCGGCTGGCGGTCGGTCTTCCTGGTCGGCCTCCTGCCCGCCGGGGCCGCACTGCTCGCGGTCCTCGCCGTGCCGTCCGCGGCACGACCGGCGGCGGCCGCACCCGGCGGCGGGCTCGACCTGCCGGGCGCGGCCCTGCTCGCACTGGCCCTGGCCTGCCTCGTGCAGACCCTGGTCGCCCTGCCGGACTCCGGCTGGTCGGCCGGCACCGCGCTCGGCCTGGCGGTGGCCGGAGTGCTCGGCCTCGCCCTGGCCCGGCACGAGCGGCGCACCGCGCGTCCACTGCTGCCACCCGCCCTGCTCCGCTCGCCGGCGGTCGCACCGCCGCTCGGGGTCCTGCTCGCGACCTCGGCGGCGCTCCAGGGCGTGCTCTTCCCGGCGACGTACTACCTGCAGGACGTGCTGGGGCTCGACCCGCTGCAGAGCGCACTGCGGGCGGCGCCGCTCGCGGTGGCGATGATCGTCGCGGCGGCGACCTCGGCCCGGCCGGCCAAGCGTCACGGCGAGCGCGCCGTGGTGCTGGTGGGGACGGTCCTGGTCACGTCGGGCGCATTGCTCACCGCCCGGCTCGGCCCCGGTTCGGGGACCGTCGGGATCACCGTCTGCTTCCTGCTGCTGGGGGCCGGCTTCGGCGCGGTGATGGCGACGGCCACCGCGCTGGTGGTCCGGGGCGCGTCCACCGGCGAGGCCGGCGTCGCGGGCGGGTTGCAGCAGACCGCGCTGAACGTCGGCCCGGCCCTCGGAATCGCGCTGGCCACGACCACCACTGGCAGCGGCGACCCCGGCGCCGCGCTGACGCCCTCCGCCCTGGCCATGGCCGCCCTGGCGGCGGCGGGGACCCTGCTCGCCGCACGGCTGCCGGACGGCACCGGACGGGCACCGGAGTCCGTCACACGCCCGTGACGCCGTCGACGCACTCGCGGAGCAGGTCGGCGTGGCCGTTGTGGCGGGCGTACTCCTCGACCAGGTGGACCAGGATCCAGCGCAGCGAGACGGTCTCCGAGCCGAGCGCCGCGGCGGCTCCGGCGGAGAGCGGGCCCGCGGCGTCCAGGGACGCCGACGCGGTCAGCTCGCGCCCGAGGTCGATCTCCGCCCGCCAGCGCGCCAGTGCCTCGGCGGCCCCCCGCCCCGGGTCCAGCGCGTACCCGTCGGGGTTGTCGGCGCCGTACACCGGCGGCACCTCCAGACCGGCGAACACCCGCTGGTACCAGGTGCGTTCGACCTCGGCGAGGTGCTGTACCAGACCCAGCAGGGTCATCGTCGACGGCGGTACGGCGGCCAGCCGGACCTGACGGTCGTCGAGCCCGGCGACCTTCGTGGCGAGCGTGGCCCGCTGGAAGTCCAACCAGCTCTCCAGCATGGTCCGTTCGTCGGCGTGCGCAGGCGGAATCGGCCGCCCGTCCGGGGTGGATGCCATGCCCGCCACCCTCGCACAGCCGGCACCCTCCGCGCGCCCGCGCCGGTCCGGGGCGGGCGCTCGGCGGGCGCCGCGGCCGCCGCGGGTCACTCGGCGCTTCGGAGCACCCTCGGTTCGTCGGCCGGCGCCGGGTGCGGTGCGGGCGCGGGGCGCGAGGCCTCCGGCTGCTCCCGTGCCGCCGGTCGCTTCGGTACCGCCGGTCGCTTCGGTGCAACCGGTCGTTTCGGTGCAGCCGACGCCCGAGGCCGTGCGAGGGCCGCCAGCAGGGCGAGCTGCAGGACCGCGCCCACCACCGGTCCGAGCCGGACGCCCGACACTCCCAGGGGCCCCGACAGCGCGGCCGAGGTGACGAGTTGGGCGCCGAGGCCGACCAGGACGGACAGCACCACCGGGCGGCCGGCACCCGCCGCCTGGTGGAACCCGCCGAGGGCTACCACCAGCGCGTACGGGAGCAGGTAGAGCGCCGCCATCCGCAGGAACCCGACGGACTGCGCCGCCACCGCCGGGTCGTCGGTGAACAGCGCGGTCAGCGGGGCGGCGAGCGTCGCGGACAGCACCGCCGCCACCGCACCGACGAGCGCGGCCAGCCGTCCGGTGGCGCGGTGCAGGGTGCACAGCGCGCCGCCCTCCCCCGCGCCGGTGAGGCGGGCGGCCTCGATCGCGGCGGCCTGGCGCAGCGCGTAGAAGGCCATGGTGACGACGAGCAGCACCCGGTAGCCGACGCCGTAGCCGGCCACCGCCGCGACACCGAAGCCCGCCACCAGCGCGAGTTGGGCCGTACCGACGGCCATCCGGGCGGTGAAGTCCAGGCCGAACGGCGTGCCCGCGCGCACGATCCGCGCCGCCGCCGCGCGCACTGCCCCGGCGGCCCGGGCCGGCCGGGGCCACGGCTGCGGCCGCGCCGACAGCCGCAGGGTGACGGCGAGGGCGACCGCCCGGGAGGCGGCCAGCGCCAGCGCGGCGCCCGGTACACCGAGGGCGGGCAACGGGCCGGCGCCGAGGATGAGCAGCGGGTCGAGGACGAGCAGCAGGGCGTTGGAGAGCAGGGCGATCCGCATCGGGGTGCGGGTGTCGCCCGCACCCTTGAACAGTTCGTCGGCGACCCGCTGACCGAAGAACAGCGCGAAGGCCGGGAAGGCGACGGTGAGGTACGCGGCGGCGTGGGCGGCGGCCTCGCCGTCCAGGAAGGCGCCCGCGAGCCGGTCGCGGAGCAGGAAGCCGGGGACGGCGAGGGCGAGACTGCCCGCGGCGCAGAGCCACCAGGCGGCGCGGGTGGTGCGGGCGGCCTCGTCGTGGTCACCGGCGCCGAGTGCGCGGGACAGCCGGACGCTGGTGCCGGAGCCGACCACCAGGACGAGCCCGAGGAGCAGGTTCTCGACGGTTCCGGCCAAGGTGACGGCGGCGACCGCGGCCCCGCCGAGACCGGCCACCCAGAGCGTGCCGATCACCGAGGCGACCACCCCGGACAGCAGTTCCGCGTAGACGGGTACGGCGAGCGCCGTGAGTCGGGACAGATGCCCGCGCATGATTCCTCCCCTGTTCCGCCGTCCGGGGCCTGCTCGGGGCCCTTCGGCCGGAGCCCGGACGGCAACCTCGAATAGAGATACATCGATTCGAGGTACATCGGCAAGAGATATCATGACCGCTCCACCGGCGCGCTCCGACGGAAGGGCCCCGACCGTGCTGACCCTCGCGATCCTCGGCTTCCTGTACGACCAGCCGCTGCACGGCTACGAACTCAAGTCCCGGATCACCGGCCTGACCGGGCACGTCCGGCCGGTCAGCGACGGCGCGCTCTACCCCGCCATCGCCCGGCTGGAGAAGGCCGGCCTGCTCTCCCGCCGCAGCGAACCCGGCACCGGCGCAGCGCCGCGCCAGACCCTGGAACCGACCGTGGACGGCCGGGCCGAGCTGCTGCGGCGGCTGGCCGACCCGGAACAGGCCGAGATCACCGACCAGATCAGGTTCTTCACGCTCACCACGTTCCTGCACCACCTCGCCGACCCGGTCCGGCAGGCCGCCGTCCTGCGCCGCCGGCTGGCCTTCCTGGACGCGCCGAGCAGCTTCTTCTACGACGGGGAAGGCCGGCCGGTCAGCGCCGAGCAGGAGCCCAATCCGTTCCGGCGCGGCATGCTGCTCGTCGCCCGGGCCTCCACCGCCGCCGAGCGGGCCTGGCTGACGGAGACCATCGCGGAGCTGGAGCGATCCGGACGGCCCGCCTGACCCGGACGCCGCCGCCCTCCGGGAACGCCCCAACGCCCGAACGGCCGAACGGAATCAGGTCCTTCCACACCTGGCCCCAGCGGGCCCCCGCGTGGCTATGATGATCCGCCTCACGTCCTCGGCGTCCCTCCGCGGCGTGATCCGCCACCGCGCCCCGCCGTCCCCCTGGAGGCCGCCGTGCCCACTGCCGAGACCGCAGCCGCCCGCCCCGCACCGATGAAGCGGGACGACATCCCCGGCTGGTTCTTCAGTCTCGATCGGGCCGCCTTCGGCCACCTGCTGTCCGCCCAGACCACCACCGGCGTCACCGGCGACATCCTGGAGCTCGGGAGCTACCTGGGCCGCAGCGCCGTCCTGCTCGGCGACCACCTGCGGCCGGGCGAGCGGCTGACGGTCTGCGACCTGTTCGACTCCGAGGCCGGCGACGAGGACAACGCCGCCGAGATGGACATGTCCTACCGGAAGACGCTGACCCGAAGCGCCTTCGAGGCCAACTACCTGGCCTTCCACAGCGAACTGCCCGAGATCGTGCAGGCGCCCACCTCGGTGCTGGCCGACGGCCGGATCCCGGCCGGCAGCTGCCGGTTCGTCCACGTCGACGCCTCCCACCTGTACGAGCACGTCGCCGGCGACATCGCCGTCGCGCGGGCCGCGCTCACCGGGAACGGCCTGGTCGCGCTGGACGACTACCGCTCCGAGCACACCCCCGGCGTCTCGGCGGCGGTCTGGGAGGCGGTCTTCACCGGCGGACTGCGCCCGGTCCTGCTCACACCGATGAAGTTCTACGGCACCTGGGGCGACGCCGCGGCGGCCCGGCAGGTCCTGCTGGCGCGGGACTGGCGGGCCGACGGCTACACGGTGGACGAGGACACCATCGCCGGGGCGCGCGTCCTGCGCCTCAACTACCAGGTCAAGGCCCCGGTCCTGCGCTCCGCCCCGCGCCGGCTGGCGCTGGAGCTGCTGCCGCCCGTCGCCACCAAGGCGACCCGCCGGATGCTCAGGACGCTGCGCGAGCGGCGCGCGGCGCCGCCGGTGGCCAGCGCCTGAACCCGGCCGCCCGGCCTCTCCACCCACCGACCCGTCCGCCCGGCCGGTCCGCCCGACCCGCCCCGCCCGCCCGCCCGCCGTCGGACCGCCGCAGGTCAGCGCCCGGCGGTCGGCGGGAGCGGGCGGTGCCCGTTCCCGCTCCCGCTCCCGCTCCCGCCGACGACTCCGGCGCGGACACCTCCCCCGGACCCGGGTGCGCGCTCCGGACGCACGGGCCGGGACCCGGGCGACCCCCTCGCGGCCGTCGACCGCCGGGACGACGTGCCGCACCTCGCACGGCACCCGATCACCCGGACAGCCGCGCCGACCTTCCCGTCCCGGAACCCTTGACGCCCGCGCGGCATACGAAAGTGTTTTACGCCTTTCCTATTGTCGCCGATACCTTCACTCCAACGTGGGAATCTCCTTTAAAGATTTGCCCACGGAACATTAAAGGCCGCATAGTGATGACACCTCGGTTTGGTCTAGCGAACACCAAGTTCAGGCAAAGTCATCCGGATGAGGAGAAGGCCTTGTTCCACGGAACCACGACGACGGACACCCCCGGACAGCGCCTCCGCGCGGAGATCGCGGGCCCCGGCACCACGCCCCTGATCGGCGTCTACGACATGTACTCGGCCTCCATCGCGGCCGAGCACTACAACGGCATGTTCGTCTCCGGCTTCGGCTTCGCGGCCTCCTACTACGGGCTGCCCGACATCGGCTTCATCGCCTGGCCGGACATGGTCGGCTTCGTCGAGCGGCTGCGCGGCGCTTTCCCCCGGCACCACCTCCTGGTCGACATCGACGACGGCTACGTCGATCCCGAGGTGGCCTGCCACGTCGTGCGCAGGCTCGAACGCATCGGCGCCTCGGGCGTGATCCTGGAGGACCAGAAGCGGCCGCGCCGCTGCGGCCACGCGGACGGGAAGCAGGTCCTCCCGCTGGAGGAGTACCTGGAGAAGCTGGAGCTCGTTCTCGCCAACCGGACGGACCTCGTGGTGGTTGCCCGCACCGACGCCACCGAGGAGGAGGACATCCTGCGCCGCGCCCGGGCGCTCGCCGCGACGGACGCCGACGTGGTACTGGTCGACGGCGTGCGCAGCGAGGAGTGGATCCGCCGGATCCGCGCGGTGGTCGGCGACAAGCCGCTGTTGTTCAACCAGATCGCGGGCGGCAAGTCCCCCCGGCTGTCGCTCTCGGAGCTGACGGAGCTGGGGGTGGACGTCGCCATCTACAGCACACCGTGCCTCTTCGCGGCGCACCGGGCGATGGAGGAGGCGCTGGCGGGGTTGAAGGTCGCCGACGGGCGGCTGCCCGCCGCAGCGGAGGAGGACCGGCAGATCGGTGTGCGGGAGTCCACCGAGTTGCTGGAGCGGAACATCGCCCGCTCTCGGGAGCTGACGGCGGTGACGGTGTGACGGCCGGTCGGCGCGGGCCCGCCCCGCCCTCGGCGGCCGCCGCCCTGCGGGCCGGTGTGCTGGGGGTGGCCGGAGCGTGCGCCCTGCTCGCGGCCGGCGCCGCACCCGCGGCGGCGGGCGGGTCCCTGATCACCGTCGTGGACAACTCCAACGCCGATTCGTGGCTGGAGGTCGACCGGACGGCCAATCTCCAGAACGGCAGCGGTTCGGCGGGCAGCGACCACGACGGCGCGGGCTCGCTGGTCGGCGGTCTCCTGGGTCCGGCGCCGCCGGCCGGGCCCGCGCGCCGCCCGGTGACGGGAGGCGGTCCGTGACCGACCGTCCGGCAGGCTGGGACCAGCCGGAGCGACCGCCAGGGCAGCGTCGGCACGGGCAACGCCGCCACGGGCAACACCGCCAGGGGCAACACCGGCCTGCGCTGGGCGCGCGTGTGCAGGTGCCTCGGTGGCTCGATCCGTACCTGGCGGCGTTGGCCGGGACGGTCGGCCTGGCCGCGCTGTTCCCGGCCTCCGGCGGGTCGGCGCGGGTCGCCGGGTCGGCCTGCGACCTCGCGGTGACACTGCTGTTCTTCCTCTACGGCGCCCGGCTCTCGACCCGCGAGACGCTGGCCGGTCTGCGGCACCTGCGGTTGCACGGGCTGGTCCTGGCCGCCACCTTCGTCCTCTTCCCGCTGCTCGGGCTCGCCACGGCACTGCTCACCCCGGTACCGCTGACCGCGCCGCTGCAGACCGGGGTGCTGTTCCTCTGCCTGGTGCCCTCGACGGTGCAGTCCTCGGTGGCGCTCACCGGCGCCGCCGGGGGCGACGTCCCGGCGGCGATCTGCGCGGGCACCTACTCCGGCCTGGCGGGGCTGTTCCTCACCCCGCTGCTGGCGGCCCGGCTGCTGGGCTCGCACACGGAGCTGTCCGCCGACGGGCTGCTGCGGATCGGGCTCCAGCTGCTCGCCCCGTTCCTGCTGGGGCAGTTGCTGCGACCGTGGATCGGCGGGCTGCTGGACCGTCACCGGCGGTCCCTGGCCCCGGTGGACCGCGTGTCGATCCTGCTCGTGGTCTACACGGCGTTCAGCGCGGCGGTGGCCCAGGGCATCTGGCGCCTGGCCACGCCGGTCGCCCTGCTCGGGCTCCTCGCGGTGCTGCTGTCCCTGCTCGCCGCCGCTCTCGCGGCCACCGCACTCGGGGCGCGGCTGCTGGGGCTCGACCGGTCCGCGAGCATCGCGGCCGTTCTGTGCGGTTCGCAGAAGAGCCTGGCCAACGGCCTGCCGATGGCCACGGTCCTGTTCGGGTCGCAGGCGGGGCTGATGGTGCTGCCGCTGATGCTCTACCACCAACTGCAGCTGGTGGCCGGAACGGTCCTCGCCGGGCGCTGGTCCCGGGTGCCGGCCGCAGCCGCACCCACGGATCGGCCCGGCGCGCAGCAGGACGACGGGCATCAGGACGACGGACAGGCGCCGTCCGCGCTCACCGGTCCGGTCGTGCCACCAGCACCCGGGTGACTCCCCGGCGCAACCGGGCCGAGGCCCCGGGCAGGTGCACCAGCCAGTGCAGCCGCTCGGCCGTGGGCTCCGGCCTCCGGGCCAGTTCCAGCACCGCCGCGTACGGGCGCGCGTCCTCCCTCAGCCGCGTGGCCAGGAGATCGATGAACCCGTCCAACGCCTCGCCCGTGAGGGCGGGGTGCGCGGCGATCAGTTCGAGCAGGAGGTTCTCGTTCCAGGTGGTGTTGCGCCGGAGGGACAGCGAGACCAGCAGGTCGGTGGGCGCGGCGGCGTTCTTGGCGATCGCGTGCCAGACGAACGGGTACTCGCCCCGGGCCAGTCGGCGCAGCACGTCCGGGTTCGAGGTCCGTTCAGCCAGCCGCCGGTAGTCTCCGCCGTCGTGCAGGTGGCCGAGCGCCTCGATGTCGTCCATCGCGTCCGCGGCGTTCACCAGGGCCCTCGCCGCGGTGCCCGTCGGGTCCGCATGGCCGGTCGCGTTCGCGGTGCATGTCTTGTCCGCGGTGCCCGTCGGGCTGGTGTCGTTCATGTCGAGGCGTGACCCTAGCAGGCAGCCGCGGACTCACCCCGCGGGGGTGCTGAGGGTCGCGGCCGGCAGGACGGGCAGCGGGCCCGGGGGCGGCATCGTCCAGGCGTCCGGGGCGGGGGCGAACGGCCCCCTGCGGTCCAGGAGTTGGGCGAGGGCTGCCTCACGGGCGCGCTCCACCTGACGGTGGGTGGCCTCGTCGATCAGGCCGAGGCGCCGGGCCTGGGCGTACTCGTCCTCGTCCTTCCAGGTGTGCGTCGCCAGATCGGGGGTGATCACCAGGTCCAGGAAGAGGTCGAGGGTGTCGATGCCGATGGCCGTCCGCCGGTAGGGGCGCTCGAAGTTGACGTACCAGCGCAGCGGCCGGCCCTCGGGCGTCAGGAAGCGGTGCACGCTGTACGGCTCGCCGGCGACGAACCGGCTGAGCACCACGGTGTCGCGCCAGACCCAGTGGTCGAGTTCCCACTGACCGGCGGCGAGGTCGTCGATGCCGCGCTTGCGGACCGCGACGTCGCCCGCCCGCCGCGCGGTGGTCCAGCTCGACGGGGCCAGGCTCGCGATGCCGGGGCGGGCGGTCATCGTCAGGTCGGCGCCGTCGTCGGCGAGGACGGTGTACGGCATGGCCGTCCAGACCCGGCCGTACGCGATGTCCCGGCGGACGGCGGTACTCCCGGGGGTGAAGCGCTCCGCGGTCACCGGACGTAGTAGGCCCGGTTGTGGGCGGCGACCGGCGGGGACTGGTAGGTCCAGGCCCCGGCGGCCGGGGCGTCGGCGATCAGGTGGGCGAGGTCGCGGGCGGACTCCTCGGCGGGGTTGCCGAGGTCGAGCCGGACGCGGTCGGCGGTGCGGTCGTCCAGGGCGTAGTAGCGGTAGGGCTGGTACACGGTGAGCGGCCCGGCGAGGAGCTTGCCCTCGTCGTCGGTGCCGTAGCCGGTGATCGGGGTGTTGGTGACCGCTTCGGGGGTGAGGCCGGCCAGGTTCACGTCCAGGGCGAGGAGTTCCTCGTCGTGGCGGTCCAGCCCGTCGGGCCCGAGGCCGGCGCGGCGGCAGGACACGGTCCAGCGTTCGCGCACGGCGGGCGCGTTGAGGGAGGGCAGCGTGGTCTCGAACCAGCCCGGGTGCTTGGGCTCGGCGTAGAGTCGGCGTCCGGCGTCGATGGCCAGCAGGTTGTCGCAAAGCACGTGCAGCCGGGCGATGCCGAGCAGTTTGGTCTGGTCGTACCCCCGGGCGTACTGGCCGTAGTTGACCACCGGGATCCGGTCCTCGGCGAACAGCGGGTGGGCGATCAGGTTGATCTCCAACTCCTGGGTGATGCCGCCGCCGTTCGGGTACTGGGCGAAGTAGAGCTGGTAGTTCAGCGACACGCAGGCCCCGCCGTCGAACGCGGCGGCCTGCAGCCCGGGGTGGCGCTTGCCGAGCAGTTCGCGGGCCCGCTCGTGGTCGACCAGGTAGTCGACGCCGATGTTGTGCAGCGCGCCGTAGTGGAACGGCAGGTGGTACGGCTCCGGTACGGGCGGCAGCGGCATGCCGGTCATGAGGGCTCCGAGGACGAAGGGGGTACGGGGGTACGGGACGTGGCCGGTGTCGTGACGGTCGCCGGCCGGTGCAGCTCCAGCAGGTCCCGGTGCATCCGCTCGGCGCTGCGCAGCGCGAGCGCGGCCATGGTGAGCGAGGGGTTGGAGGTGCCGAGCGAGGGCATGGAGCCGCAGCCGACGGCGTACAGGTTGGGGTGGTCCCAGCAGCGCTGCCAGTGGTCGACCACGGAGGTGGCGGGCGAGTCGCCCATGATGTGGGTTCCGCCGGCGTGGCCCGCGCCCCGGTAGCCGTGGACCGCTCCCCGGTGCTCCAGCCGGCCCGGCCAGCCCTCCGCCGGGTAGGCGGTGTGGTCCTCGGCGCCCAGCAGGGCGAAGAGCTGGTCGGAGACGGCCCGGGCGGAGGCCATGCCCTCGCGGACGTAGTCGGACAGGTCGTAGCGGACGGCCGGCGCGGGGAGGCCGAGCGGGTCGCGCCGGTCCGGGTCGAGGGTGACCCGGTTGGCCGGGTCGGCGGGCTGTTCCAGTTCGAACTGGAGCGAGAACTGGCGGCCGAGCCGGTCGCCGAGGCGTTCGCGCAGTTCCTTGCCGCGCAGTCCGGCGGCGAGCATCGCGGCGGCCTCCGCCTCCGGCGGCCCACCGGCCCAGGACCAGCCCCAGTTGCCGATCTCGATCCGGAACGGGGCCCGGCGGTCGCGCCCGGGGCCGAAGCGGAAGGCCTCCAGGCCGCTGGTGGAGCCGGGCCCCCGGTGGGGGCCGACCGGGCGGGGCATCAGGCCCCAGGTGAGCAGGGCCGGGTGGTCCATCAGGTTGCGCCCGACCTGGTCACTGCGCTCGGCCAGACCGGAGAGCAGCAGCAGCCGGGCGTTCTCGATCGCGTGCGCGGCGAGCACCACCAGGTCCGCCGCCACCCGGTGGGTCGCACCGCCGGACAGGTACTCGACTCCCCCGGCACGCCCGGTCCGCGGGTCGGCGAGCACCCGGGCGACCACGGCCCCGGTGCGCAGCTCGACCCCGGAAGCCCAGCGTGCCTGGGTGCGCAGCGGGGTGTACTTGGCGCCGCTCGGGCAGGCCGGGACACAGCCGGCGCTGCCCGCGCAGAGCGGTCCGTCGGCGGAGCCGGGACGGACCGGCACCCCGGTGGTCGGCACCCCGTTGCGGGCGTGCGGGGTGTGGGTGACGGCGAGCCGGGCGGGCCCGGGCACGACGGGGTCGCGGACCGTCCGGCCGTCGAGGGCGTCGGCCAGCTGCCGGTCGAGGAAGCTGGCGGGGATGGCGCGCATCGGGAAGGCGTAGTCGTCGGGGATGGGCAGTCCGACGGCGCTGCGCTGCTCCCCGGCGTCGGCGGCGACGCCGAGTTCGTGCTCGGCGTCGCGGTAGTGCGGCTCCAGGTCGTGGTAGCCGATCGGCCAGTTGCGGCCGTGTCCGAGGTCGCCGGTGCGGAAGTCCTCGGGGTGCATGCGCGGGGCGAGTCCGGTCCAGAGCAGGCCGGTGCCGCCGTTGGCGCGCAGGTAGCCGCTGGCGTACGGCAGCGGCCCGTACTGGCGGAGGTGTCCGGTGGCGGTGAAGCCGCCGCCGGGCAGTCCGGTGAGGTCGGTGACGTCGGGTGACGGCGCCTCGGGGTTGTGCGGGTAGGGCGAGGTGGGTGGTCCGCCGCCGGCCGCGCGGTGGGCGGCCGAGGCTTCGGCACCGGTGGGCGCGGGTCGTCCCGCCTCCAGGACGAGCACCCGCCACCCCTGTGCGCCGAGGCGGTGGGCGACCAGGCTCCCGGCGAAGCCGGCGCCGACCACGACGGCGTCCCAGTGGGCGGTCACCGGCTCTCGTCCCGTCGGGCCGCCGCGCCCCGGGGCGCGTCGGCCCAGCTGCCGTACCCGGGCGCGGCGGCCCCGGGCGGGACGGCCCGGAAGGTCCGCCAGACCAGGCCCCGGTCGTGGGCGCGGGCGGAGCTGGGCGCCTCGCCGGGCCAGGCGCCGACGTACCAGAGGTGCACGAGGGCGTGCTCGTCCCGGACCCGGTGGGCCAGCACGGTGCGGTGGTGCTCGTCCGCCATGCCGGTGGCGCGCAGTTCGGGCACGTCGAAGCCCGTGAGCTCGGCGCAGACGCGCAGGAACTCGTCCAGGTCGGCCAACTCGTCGGCCTCGGCGGCCTCGACGGGGTCCCAGCGCTCCGCGAGGTCGTAGTCGGCGGGGCGGTCGTCGGACACGGACACGCGGGTACCCCCACGATCGGCAGCGGATGGCCAGGGAAGGAACGGCTGGCCAAGACATGACAGGCCCGGAGGGCCACGCCTCGTCGCACGGCCCGGCCTGTCACCGCGATCCTGCCTCCCGCCCTCACCACCGGAAACCCGTTGCCCGAATCTGCCCGGACTTGATCACCAGTCGCCCGATCGACGACCCGCATCGTTCGCATCCCGCCCGTTTCCGGACCGTACCGGTCGGTGCCGCACTGCACGGCCCGCGCTCCGGACGTCAGTCCAGGGAGCGCACCGCTGCCAGGACGTCCAGGCCCAGCTCCGGGTCCGCGTCCTCGGGCAGGCTGACGGAGAGCCGGGTGACCAGGCCCGCGTACCGGCGCCGCACCTCCCGGGCCACTTCCTCGACCGAACCGGACACCGCGAAGGCGTCGAACACCTCGTCGTCGATCAGCGCGGCCATCTCCGCCCAGCGCCCGCGCACCGAGTGGGCGTGCAACTCCTCCTGCAGGTCCTCCCAGCCGTGCTGCGCCAGCACCGGACGGTAGGCCGGCGTGGAGGCGTAGAAGGCGAGCCGCTCGCGCGTCGCGGCGCGGCCGGCCGCCAGTTCCTCCTCGGTGCGTCCGACGGCGGTGAGCACGTTGCCGACGACCTCGAACGGCCGCTCCGTCCACGCGGCGCCCTCCGCCTCGGCCCGCGCCCGCTCCTCGGTCAGGCCGGGCAGCACCTGCTCGGCCAGGTACGCGGTGGAGGAGAACGGGTGACTCAGGAAACCGTCGGCCACCGCCCCGGCGGTGCGGGTCATCAGCGGCCCGACGCCCGCCAGCAGGATCCGCGGCACCCCGGCCGGGACCGGGTCGGGCGAGAAGACCGGCGTCATCACCGTGTGGGTGTAGAACTCGCCCCGGAAGCGCAGCCGTTCACCGGTCTGCCAGCTGTGCCAGATCGCCCGCACCGCGTGCACGTACTCGCGCATCCGGACGGCCGGACGGTCCCAGGGCATCCCGAAGCGCTTCTCGATGTGCGGCTTGACCTGGGAGCCCAGCCCGATGACGGCCCGTCCGCCGGAGGCCGCGTGCAGCCCCCACGCCTGGTAGGCGAGCGTCATCGGGGTGCGGGCGAAGGCCACCGCGATGCCGGTGGCCAGTTCGATCGACGTGGTCCGGTCGGCGGCGCGGGCCAGCTGGAGGAACGGGTCGTACGCCGTCTCGGCGACCACCAGCCGGTCCATGCCCCGGCGTTCGGCGCGCTCGGCGGCGTCCAGGATTCCCGCCGGGTGTCCGGAGGCGGTGGCGTCGAGGCGGAGGGCGGCGGGTCGGAGGGCGGCAGGGTGGAGGGCGGCGGGTCGGTCCATGGCGGTGCTCCTGGTCACGGGCGGCGGTGCTACCCGGGCAGCCTGCCACGACCGTCGGCGCCGGCCGGCCCGGGCGCACCGCCCGGGCGGGCCCGGCCCGCGGCGGCTACGCCTGCAGCAGCTTCAGCAGTTCGGCGGCCACCAGCGCGGAGGAGGCCGGGTTCTGGCCGGTCACCAGGTTGCGGTCGACCACCACGTGCGGCGCCCAGGCCTCGCTCTCCCGGAAGTCCGCGCCGAGGGCGACCAGCCGGTCCTGGAGCAGCCAGGGCGCCCGGTCCGCCAGACCGGCCTGGGTCTCCTCGGCGTTGGTGAAGCCGGTCAGCCGGTACCCGGCGAACGGCGAACCGCCGTCCTCGGTGCGGGCGGCGAGCAGCGCGGCCGGGCCGTGGCAGACCACGCCGAGCGGGCGGCCGGACGCCAGTGCCGCGGTCAGCAGCCGGCCGGAGTCGGCGTCGACCGCCAGGTCCTCCATCGGGCCGTGGCCGCCCGGGTAGAAGACGGCGTCGTAGTCGGCCGGGTCGGTCCCGGCGAGCACGCGCGGCCGGCGGAACTCCTCGATCGCCTCCAGCGCCGAGGCGATCGCCGGGTCGGTCAGGCTGGCCCGGTCGGCGACCGGGACGACGCCACCCGGCGTGGCGACGACGACCCGGTGCCCGGCCGCGGTCAGGGCCTGGTACGGGACGACGGCCTCCTCCGCCCAGAAGCCGGTCGGGTGCTTGGTGCCGTCGTTCAGGGTCCAGACGTCCGAGCCGGTCAGGACGAACAGGATGTCGGCCATCGTGGGTGCCTCCAGTGGTGCGTTCCCCGCCGCGACGACCCCCGCCGCGGCGCTCACACCGTCGACGCTAGACCCGGCGGGCCCACGGGAACCAATGGGCCACGCGATGCGAGGCATCGGAATTCCG
Source organism: Kitasatospora sp. NPDC059599 (assembly GCF_042735125.1). Classification (NCBI taxonomy): domain Bacteria; kingdom Bacillati; phylum Actinomycetota; class Actinomycetes; order Kitasatosporales; family Streptomycetaceae; genus Kitasatospora; species Kitasatospora sp. NPDC059599. The sequence goes on from NZ_JBHWCL010000075.1 coordinate 34,106, forward strand.
ATGCCTCGCACGGTCGGCCCAGCCATCGGGATCCCGTACCCTCGCGGCATGAGCGATCGGACGACGAGCGATCGGACGGCGGGTGGTCGGACGGCGGGTGGTCGGACGGCGAGCGGTCGGACGGCGAGCCGCCCCACCACGAGCCGCCCGAGCACGGAGGACCGGCTGCTGCCCGGCTCCGGCCCGCTGGACCTCAACCAGCTGCGGACCTTCCTCGCCGTGCACCGCGCCGGATCCTTCACCGCGGCCGCACACCTGCTGGGCCTGTCCCAGTCCACGGTGACCGCGCAGATCCGCGCGCTGGAGCAGCGGCTCGGCCGGGAGTTGTTCGAGCGCCGGGCGCGCGGGGTCAGTCCGCTGCCGTACGCCGACGACCTCGCCGCCCGCCTGGCGGTCCCGCTGGACCAGCTGGCGGGCCTCGCCGACGGACGCGGCGGTGGCGTCCCGGAGCCGGTCCACCTGGCCGGGCCGGCGGAGTTCCTCGGCACCGTCCTGCTGGCGGAGCTCGCACCGCTGGTCGCCGAGGGGGTCCGGCTCCGGGTGACCGGCGGGCTGACGGACCCGCTGCTGGAGGAACTGCGGGCCGGTCGGCACGACCTGGTGATCGCCACCCGGCGTCCGCGCGGCCGCACGCTGCTCTCCGAACCCCTGGCCGACGAGGAGTTCGTCCTGGTCGCCGCACCCGCGTGGGCCGACCGGCTGGCCGGCCGGGACCTGCCCGAGGCGCTGGCCGAGGTGCCGCTGCTCAGCTACGCCGAGGACCTGCCGATCGCCCGCCGCTACTGGCGGCACGTCTTCGACCGGCGACTGCACGCCCGGGCCGCACTCACCGTGCCGGACCTGCGGGCGGTGCTGGCGGCGGTGACGGCGGGCGCGGGCTGGAGCGTCCTGCCCGGCTACCTCTGCCGGGCCGAACTCGCCTCCGGAGCGCTGCGGTTGCTGCACGAGCCGGCCGACCCGCCGATCAACACCGCCTACCTGGTCCGGCGGCCGGCCGGGTCCGCCAACCCCCACGTCTCCCTGGTCCGCGAACACCTGCTGGCGGCGGCCCGCGCCTGCTGAGCCCCGGACCGCCGACCCGGCCGGCGGCGGCGCAGCAGCCCCGCCGCCACGGCGAGCAGCCCACCGCACACCGCCCACAGCACGACCTCGGTGCGCCCGACCGGCTGTCCGGGGAAGCGCGCGCCCGGCCCGGCCGGCTGTGGGCCGAACCGCGACGTCAACTCGCCCGCGTCCAGCGTCACCTGCTTGACCGCCGACTCGCCGAACGCCGCCGTGGTGTCGATGTGCACGCCCGACACCGGGTAGGGGAAGCGCTGCCAGAACACCCCGGCCTCCTGACGGGCGACGGACAGGGCCTCCTCCGGGTCGTGCTCCTTCCCCGAGTAGCGGACGTCGAGCCGGTAGCCGGCGGTCGTCCGGTCGCCCACGGTGAAGCAGGCGAAGACCGGCAGGGCGTCCCGCAGTTCGTCCACGCCGGGGAAGCCCGGGTCACACGGCCCGTTCCAGTCCGGGGCGGTGGCGGCACCCCAGCCCGCCAGCGCCGCGGCCACCAGGAGCGCCGCCACCCGGGCCCTGGGCACCCGCCGGGTCCCCGAGCCGTCCGTCGCACGGGCTGTCGGGCGGGCTGTCGGGCGGGCCGTCCGCCGGGTCGGCGGGCGCCGCGCCTCGCGGGCCGGGGCGGGTCTGTCGTCGCTGCTGTCCATCGGTCCGTCCACGCAGAATGATCATCGCCGCCGGGTCGGCGGGGGTACAGCATGCCGGAGCGGCGCCCCGGCCGCTGCGCCGGGGTACCGGTCGGCCGGCACCGCCCTTGTCAGATCGCCAGGTCCCGGCGTTCCAGCAGCCGGAACGCCGCCAGCAGACCGAGCAGGCCGACCCCGACCAGCACGCCCAGCGCCGCCCACGGCACCCCGCCGTGGCCGAGCACGTCGCCCGGGGCGTAGTAGTGGAACGGGCTGAGGTAGCGCAGCGGCCGGGCCGGCGCCCAGGCCAGCGCGACGAAGTTGAGCGCGAAGCCGACCGCCCCGAAGACGACCGCCGCACCGACCACGTACGCCCGCCGCCGGCTGAGCGCGGACACCGCCAGCACCGGCCCGGTCAGGCAGAACGCGAGGGCGCAGCCGAGCAGTCCGGCCGTGAACACCGCGCCCTCCGGGACGGCGGCGCGCAGCTTCGGGGAGAACGCCACCCCGAGTGCGATGGTCAGCGTGGCGGCGGCGTTGAGCAGCACCGAGGCGGCGATCATGGCACCCGCCCGTTCGGCGAGCAGCCGGCGCCGGGAGACCGGGCGGGTCATCAGCAGCTCGATGGTGCCGGATTCGACGTCGGCCGCGACGGCGGCGGCACCGAGCGAGCCGATCACGGTGAGCTGGAGGGCGATCCAGAACGGGTGGGTGAGTCCGGCGCCGAGCAGTCCGGGGTAGCTGGCGATGGAGATGTCGCCGTTGGAACCGCTGAACGCCTTGAAGGCACCGGGCGGGTTGCGGCGGGCGGCGCCGAACAGGTCGCCGGGCGCGACGGTCCCGGCGATCACCACGATCAGGGTCTCGAAGACGACCATGCCCAGCAGCAGCGAGAGCAGCATCCGGCGGCGCCGGTGCAGGGCGAGCCAGACCAGGGGGAGGCGGCGGCTGACGGTGCCCGGGTTCACGGCTGCTCCTCGGTCGTCGGCGGACGGTCGTCAGTCGGACGGGCGCCGTCGACACGGCTCCGGTCATCGGGGTCGCCGGTCGGACGGGCGCCGGTCGGACGGGCGTCGTCCGAGCCGTCGTCGTCCGAGCGGTAGAGGTCGAGGAAGGCCTCGTCCAGGCCCGCCTCCTCCACGGTCAGGTCGGCCACCGGCAGTTCGGCCAGCAGGCCGCGCACGGCCGGGACCACCTCGTCCGGCGGCACCAGCAGTTCGACCCGCCCGCCGTCCCAGCGCGGGGACCACCGCTCGGCGGCGCCGAGCGGCCGGGCGCCCAGTCCGTCGGCGAGGACCAGCCGGACCTTCCGGGCCCGGGCTTCGCGCAGTTCGGCGACCGAGCGGACGGTCACCAGCCGGCCGTGCCGCACGATGGCGACCCGCCCGCAGGTGCGCTGCACCTCGGGCAGCACGTGGCTGGAGAGCAGGACGGTCCGCCCGGCGGCCGTCTCCTCGGCGAGCAACTCGTAGAAGGTCTCCTGGACCAGCGGGTCCAGCCCCTCGCTCGGCTCGTCCAGCACCACGACGGCGGGCCGGTGCTGGAGCGCCTGGACGAGCCCGAGCTTCTGCTTCATACCGCGCGAGTACTCCCCCACCGGGCGCGCCAGGTCGGCCCGGGAGAGCTTCAGCCGTTCGCACAGCTCCCCTTGGCGCGGCACCGGGGCGCCCTGGAGGGCGGCGAGCAGGTCGAGGGTCTGGCGCCCGGTGAGTTCGGGGTAGAGCCGCAGTTCGCCGGGCAGGTAGCCGATCGAGGGGGCGAGCCGGCGGTGGTCGGCCACCGGGTCCAGGCCCAGCACCCGCACCCGGCCGCCGGTCGGGCCGAGCAGACCGACCAGGCAGCGCAGGGTGGTGGTCTTCCCGGCGCCGTTGGGGCCGAGCAGGCCGAACACCTCGCCGGCCGCCACGGACACGTCCAGTCCCTCGATGCCGACCGTGCTGCCGTACCGCTTGGTGAGCGAGGTCAGCTCGATCACCGGCCCGGTTCCGTTGCCTGGCATGGACCACCTCCTGTGACGGGTGCGTCGGCCATCAAAGCGCCCGCGGGACGGCCTGTCGAGAGACCCGGCCGGGACGACCGGGTGCAGACCGGCGGCGGGCGGCGGACCGGCGGACCGCCCCGACGCGCGGACCGAAGGCGGGCAGCGGACCGGCGGCGGGCAAAGAGCGGGCGGCGGGCAGAGAGCGAGCAGGGGCAAGCAGCGGCGGAAGCGAAGGCGGGCGGCGGGCACCCGGTTCACCCCTTGCACACGCCCAGCGGCACCAGCCTCACGACCTGCCGGGCCAGCCCGGCCGCCTCCGTGACGGCGGCGACCGCGTCGACGTCCTTGTACGCCTCGGGGGTCTCCTCGGCCAGCGCCCGCCACGAGGCGGGGCGCACCGCGATGCCCCGCGCCTCCAGATCGCTCCCGAGCTGCTCGCCGCGCACCGTGCGCAGTGCCTGGTGCCGGCTCAGCACCCGGCCGGCGCCGTGGCAGGCGGAGCGGAAGGCCTCGTTGCCGGGCAGGCCGACCATGACGTACGAGGCGGTGCCCATGGTGCCGGGCACCAGCACCGGTTGGCCGGCGTCGACCAGGTCGGCGGGCAGGTCGGGGTCTCCGGGCGGCAGCGCGCGGGTGGCGCCCTTGCGGTGGACGCACAGCGTCCGGGGCGCGCCGTCCACCTCGTGGGTCTCCAGCTTGGCGAGGTTGTGCGAGACGTCGTAGACCAGCTCCAGTCCGACGCCGAGCGCGGTGGCGAAGGCGCGGCGGGCCGCCTCGGAGAGGAGTTGCCGGTTGGCGCGGCCGTAGTTGGCGGCGGCGGTCATCGCGCCCAGGTAAGCGCGGCCGCGCGGCGAGTCGACCGGGGTGCAGGCGAGTTGGCGGTCCGGCAGGTCGATCCGGTGGTGGTGCAGTTCGCGGTCCATGGCGCGCACGTGGTCGGTGCAGATCTGGTGGCCGAGGCCGCGCGAGCCGCAGTGGATCATGACGCAGACCTGGCCGGGCCGCAGTCCGAAGGCGGCCGCGGTGTCCGGGTCGGTCACCCGGTCGACGGCCTGCACCTCCAGGAAGTGGTTGGCCGAGCCGAGGCTGCCGACCTGCTGCAGCCCCCGCTCGACGGCCCGGGTGCTCACCTCCCCCGGGGCCGCGCCGTCCAGCACCCCGCCGTCCTCGCAGCGCTCCAGGTCGCGCGGCACGCCGTGGCCGTGCTCGACGGCGTAGCGGGCGCCGCCGAGCAGCAGGTCGTCCAGTTCCCCGGGCCCGGACAGCTGCCACAGTCCGCCCCGGCCGAGGCCGCGCGGGACGGTGCGGTCCAGCAGGTCCATCAGGCGGCGGATCCGCTCGTGGTCCAGTTCGTGCCGGGCGACGCCGGCCGCCAGCAGCCGGACCCCGCAGGAGATGTCGAAGCCCACCCCGCCGGGCGAGACCACCCCGCCCCGGGCGACGTCGGTGGCCGCGACCCCGCCGATCGGGAAGCCGTAGCCCCAGTGCACGTCGGGCATCGCGTAGGAGGCGCGGACGATCCCGGGCAGGGTCGCCACGTTGGCCACCTGTTCCAGCGCCTTGTCCCCGGCGGCCTGCGGCAGCAGTGCGGCGGACGCGAACACGATGCCGGGCACCCGCATCGGCGGGCGCGGTTCGATCCGCCAGCGGTGCCGGCCCGCCTCGGTCAGTGCGATCTCCACCTCGCTCACCCCGTTCCCGCGGACGGCGCCCGCTGCCGCGGTCTCCGCCGCTCGGTTGTTCCGCCGCCCGGTTGCTCCGGCACTCCCCGGGCTCAGACGTCCACGGTGACCCGGCAGGTCCAGCCGTGCGGCCCGGCGCACAGGTCCAGGTCGTGCAGCGAGACGGCCTTCGGCACGGCTCCGACCAGGGCCGCGGTCGCGGTGTCCGCCATCCGGAACCGCACCGCGACGGTCCGGGCGCCGTCCGGCCCCTCGATGCCGCCGACCGCCACGGCGACGGGCAGTTCGCCGTGCGCGTCCATCCGGTACACGACCTCCTCCAGGACGCCCGCCAGCAGGTCCGCGTCGCTCGCCGCGACGACGGTGCAGCCGCGCTCGCCGACGATCCGCGCACCGCTCAGGTCGGCGAAGCTGTGCACGACACCGTGCACCAGCTCGCCGATGCAGCCCTCGGCCGTCGGCGCCCAGGCCTCCACCCGCAGGTCGGCCGTGTGCGGCACGCTGCGGTGACCGCTCCCGGACCGGCCCGCGGGCTCGTGTCCGTCCACGGGAGACGCCTCCCGAACCCGCTGCTTCCCGAACCCGTTGCTTCGCGGACCCGCTGCTTCCGAGTCCACTGCTTCGCGAACCCGTTGCCGTCCTTCCCTCCAGCGTCGTCCTGCGGACGGCCCGGGGGCAAGTGCGGCGGGACCCCAGCGGGTCCCCGTCCCCGTCGTCCCCGTCCCCGGCGAGCGGCGGCTGCCCCTCTTCCCGGCGTCGGTCTCGCTTCCCGGCGTCGCTCTCGATCGGAATCAAGGGCGCCGACCCAGGTGCCGTCCGCCGGGGGCTCCCACCCGGACTCGTCCCCAGGACGGTCGCGAGGCGGTCCGCCGGCGCCGGGTCTCCGAGCCCTACCCCTCCTCGCCGGTCGGTGAGACCCGGGGCGCGATCCGCCGGACCTCGATCCGGCCTCGGTCGACGAGGTTCGGCCTCGGTCGACGAGGTCCGGCAGGGCGCCGGCGATGTCGTCCGGCGGGCGGTCCCGGTCCTCCTCGTCGAGGTCGCCCCGGAATCCCGGGAGGATGTCGGCCTCGAACGGATCGACCATGAAGGCCTTCGCGAGGCCGGACAGTTCGGCCCGCTCCTGCGCGCTCACGCGGGAGGCCTCCCACCCGACAACTACGGCGCGGTGCCCTGCGGGGCGAGGTACGCGGCGGTCAGGTCGGGGGTGGCCAGCCAGGCGGCGTGGTCGCTCGGTTCGGCGTAGGTGTTGGCGAGGCGGCGGGCGACCTCCTCGCGCTCCGCGGCGGCCGCGAACACACCCTGCAGGTGGTCCGGCATGGTCAGCATCGTGGCGGTGAACCCGACGGCGTGGCGGGCGTGCTGCTGCCAGAACCGCTCGGCGGTGCGGCACATCCAGTCGGCCGTGAACGGAGCGTCGCCGTGCTCGACGACGGCCCGCCGGCAGGCCTCCGCGGCGCGGGCCGCGCTGTTGGCGCCCTGGCCGGTGATCGGGTCGTTCACCACCACCGCGTCGCCGAGGCCCAGCACGTGGACGGCGTCCACGCCCGATCCCAGTTCGGCCACCGTGCGGCGGACCGTCGGGGTGACCGCGCCGGACAGCCCGGCCCCGGCGTCGGTCGGCTCGGCGGCCGTCCAGAGCTCCGCCTCCCACGGGAGGTACTCGCCCAACAGGGCGCGGATCCTGTCCAGTCGGACGTCGGGCGCCGGGTCGTCGCCGAACACGTCCAGCGGGCTGCCGGGCAGCGCCTCCCACAGCAGGACCGAGCAGGGACCGGAGTGGGTGAGCGCCGGCTGCAGGTACAGCTCCCCCAGGCCAGGCAGGGCGTGCATCCGGGCCCTGGGCCCGGCGGCCGGGTCGGGCGCGTCGACGCCGTGCGCGTACAGGCAGGACAGGTTCCGCTGCGGCCGGTCGAACGGCGAGCGGCCGGCGTCGCGGTCGAAGATCCCGGCCAGTTCGCCGCGCCCGGCCGCGACCACGGTCAGCTCGTGCCGGCGGGCCAGTTCGTGCAGTCCCTCCCGGTCCAGCGCGCGGTACTCGACCCGGGCACCGCGCTCCGCCAGCAGCTCCAGCCACCCGGCCAGCTTGAGCCGCTGGTCCACCGACTGGGCGGGCTCGTCGAGCGTCATGGTGAACTCCAGCGCCCGGACGGCGGGCGGCGCCACCAGCACCGCGTCGACCGAGGAGACGGCGGGCGCCCGGTCCGCCCAGAGGTCCAGCCCGGCCGCCGCCTCGATCCGCAGCGCCGGGCCGAACATCGCCTGGGTGGACAGCACCCGGCCGCCGCGCACCTGCTCGGGGGTGCGTTCGGCGACCAGCGTCACCTCGTACCCGTCCGCCACCAGCCCGAGCGCGAACTGCAGGCCGGCCTGGCCCGCTCCGACGACGGCGATCCGGCGCAACACGGCCTCCCGGTGCTCTGCTGACCGTCTGCTGACGGCCCGTCACGCTGGCACAGTAGCCGAGCCGACGGGGTTCGGTCACCCGTGCGGAGGGCCGGTTCCGGGCAGGCTCAGCCGTGCAGGCGGCTGACGACCAGCTGCACGACCTCGGCGATCCGGTCGGCCAGGTAGAAGTGCCCGCCCGGGAAGACCCGCAGGTCGAAGCCGCCGGTGGTGTGCCGGTCCCACTGGCCGACCTGCTCCACCGTGGCGTTCGGGTCGGTCTCCCCCACCAGGCCGGTGATCGGCACCGACACGGTCGCGTCCCGGGCGCAGCGGTACGTCTCGATGGCGGTGTAGTCGGCCCGCAGGGCGGGCAGGATCAGTTCCTTCAGCGCGGGGATGTCGAGGATCCGCTCGTCGGTGCCGCCGAGTTCGACGATCTCGGCGAACAGTTCGTCGTCCGGCAGCGTGTGCACCTCGCTGTCCCGAGGAAGCGAGGGCGCGCGGCCCGCCGAGACGAACAGCCGCTCGGGCCCCTTCACGCCGTTGCGCTCGAAGCGCCGCGCGGTCTCGAAGGCGACGGCCGCGCCCATGCTGTGGCCGAAGAAGAGGAACGGCCGGTCCGTCCAGTCCTGCAGCTCGCGGAACAGCTCGTCGGCGAGTTCGTCCACGGAGCTGATCGTCGGCTCCAGGAAGCGGTTCTGCCGGCCCGGGTACTGGACGGCGAGCACGTCCGCGTGCGGCGCCAGCGCGTTGGCGTACTCCAGGTAGTAGCTGGCCGAGCCGCCGGCGTGCGGGAAGATCACGACCCGGGCGGGCGCGGAGTCGGACGGGTTGAACCGGCGGAACCACGGGTTGTCGACGGCAGCGCTGCTGGGCATGCGGGGTGTGGCCTCTCTCCGTGACGGACTGTGCTGCTCCCAGTCTGTCAGCGCGCAGGCCGCCACGGGGTGTTGTGGTGATCACGCACCCCGGCCGACGGCCATCCATCCGTCCGTCCCCCACCCGTCGGCCCCGTCCGTGGGTTCCCCGTTCGTCCGTCGGTTCCCCGTCCGTCCGTCAGTCCTCCTCCTGCCACTCCTCCCACGGGTCGGTCTCCGGCTCACGCTCGGCCTCGCGGTCCGGCTCGGTGACCCAGCCCGCCGCGAGGACCAGACCGGAGGTGCGGTGGACCGCGAGGAAGCCGAAGGGGCGACCGAAGCCGACCCGGGCGATCCGCTGCTGGTAGGGCGGGCGGCGGGTCGTCGCGGCGGCGCCGATCGCCACGCCGAGGGCGGTCACCGAGGCGGCCCGGAAGCCGCGCGGGCCGAAGGTGGCGGTGGCCCGCTGGCGGGCGCTGTTCAGGTACAGCGGCTCGCCGTCCGCGAGGCCGGGCAGCCGGTGCTCGGTCTCGGAGCGGGCGCTCAGCGTCTTCAGGCCGAAGACCGCCTTGTGGGCCAGCAGGTCGTGGTCGGCCTCGACGGTGAACTGCGGGACGACCACCGAGAGCAGGTCCTCCGGCTGGTACCGCGCGATCCGGGCGATCGTGAGACCGGGGCCGGGGGCGCCGTCGGGCAGGCGGTCGGCCGTGGTCCGCCGGTGTCGTTGGCCCAGCACCTCGATCCCGGCGGCCAGCACCCGGCCGGGCCGGGCGTCGGGCTCGCCGAGCAGCAGGTGGACACTGATGTCGCCGTAGCCGAGCACCCTGGCCTCGGTGACGAGGCCCGCCGGCGTCTCCAGGACGGCGACCCGGTCGAGCATCGACGTCCACCGCGACAGGTAGCGGACGGGCTCGCCCCAGGCGTCGTCCACGCCGTACGGCACGCCGTGGACCTCGTCGAAGCGGCGGATCCAGTCGGTGCGGACGGTGAGTGCGGCGGCCAGCACCAGCCGGGTGTCCCGGTCCACCTCCACCGGCAGCGCGTCGATCAGGCCGTCCGTGGCGTTCCTGGCCCAGGCGTCCAGCTGCCGACGGTCCTCCGGCACGTCACCGGTCAGCCGCCGGTGCAGGGCCGGCGGGAGCCCGGACAGCCACTCGGGGCGCGGCCGCAGGCGCCGCGAGGTCCAGAGGCCGAGCGCGGAGCCGACCACCGGGACGTCCCGCAGCAGGCCGAGGAGATCCCGGGCACGGTCGGCGGCGGCCTCCGGCGGCATGCCGAGCGCCTGCGCCAGCTCGCCCCGGACCTCGGGGCTCCCGGCCGGGGCCAGCAGTCCGAGCAGCGGCCAGACACCGGCCGGCATCAGGACCGTCCCCTCCGCCGGGTCGGTCCGCTCGACCCATCGCACGCCCAGTGCGTTGGCCGCCCGTACGGCGTCGGCCTTGCCCATCCGTCCCCCTGCGCTCCGTGGTGCGTGTTGCATGGTGTGCGTTGTGCGTTGTGCGTTGTGCGTTGTGCGTTGTGCGTTGTGCGTTGTGCGTTGTGCGTTGTGCGTTGTGCGTTGTGCGTTGTGCGTTGTGCGTTGCGCGTTGCGCGTTGCGCGTTGCGCGTTGCGCGTTGCGCGTTGCGCGTTGCGCGTTGCGCGTTGCGCGTTGCGCGTTGCGCGTTGCGCGTTGCGCGTTGCGCGTTGCGCGTTGCGCGTTGCGCGTTGCGCGTTGCGCGT
>NZ_JBHWCL010000076.1:0-44396 GCF_042735125.1 Kitasatospora sp. NPDC059599
GTCGGGACGGGTCGGGACCGGCCGGACCCGGTGGGCCGCTCGTAGCCGGAGAAACCCCCGGATGCCCGGACCGCTCAGCGGCCCGGGCATCCGGGGTACCGTCCGCCGTCCGATTGTGGGGCGGTGGCGGTGGCGGTCAGGCGGGCTCGGCCATCGCGTCCTTCTGCAGCTCCACCGCCGACAGCAGGCTGAGGCTCGGCTCCGCCTGGCGCAGCGCCTTCAGTGCGTGGACCGAGCCGATGTCGCCGGTGAAGCCGGCGGCGGCCAGCCGGGAGCGGACCCAGGTGGCGCGCAGCCGGGTCTCCGTGGCGGCGGCGGTGGACTCGACGAGGGCGACGGCGCGTTCCAGGCCCGGGCGTTCCTCCGGCGAGGCCTCGGCCAGTGCCTGCTTCAGGGCCGCCGCGACCGTGTCCGAGTCCCGGATCAGCAGGACGGAGTTGCGCTTGGTATTCAGGTCCAGGAATCGTGCCATGGCTGGATGGTGACCGACATGCTCCGTATACGGCAAGAGATTTGAGGAACCGCAGAGCTTGGGCCGGGTGCCGGGCGGCCCGGACGCCCGGGGCGGTGCCCTGGAGGCACCGCCCCGGGCCGGCGTCTCACCGTGACGTCGCGACCGCCGGCGCACTCCCGCCCGCCGTGGCGGCGACCCCGGCGACCCCGGTGACCCCGGTGACCCCGGTGGCCCTGGTGGCCCCGGCGGTCCCGGTGGTCCCGCTGGTCCCGCTGGCGCGGCGACGGCGGTAGTAGTGCACGGTGAGGACGCCGAGCAGCGGCCCCCAGGCGGCCAGCGGCCAGTACGAGCCGTAGAACACGACGGCCTGCCAGCCGTGCGGGTTCGTACCGGGGTTGACGTCGCCGTTGATCTTGCGCCCGATGCTGATCATGGTCAGTGCGTACGGCCACAGCAGGGTGTTCACCGTCGCACCGAGCCCGGCCGGGATGACGGCGGCGAGGACCGGCACCCGGCGGCCGCCCAGGCCGGGGATCCACCGGGGCCAGACCTCGCCCCACTCGCTGACCAGGCCGACCGCGAGGAACGCCAGGGCTTCGCTGGTCAGGCTCAGCGCGATGACGTACCACCACTCTCCGCCGAACCAGGCCGGCGGCGGGCGGCCGTCGCTCGGGGCCTCCATCAGTGGCAACCGCAGGTCGACGCTCAGGATCCGCCAGAGGCCGGCGGGCAACACGGTCAGGGAGGTCGCGTACGCGGCCCGGACCGCCCAACGGGGTACACCCGCCGCCGTCCGGCCGTGCAGCCTCGCCGCAATGGAGCGAACCGTCATGGGAAGTCCTCCTGGTCCGAGCGCCCGAATCGGTGCGGACAGTCGGACGTCGCCCACCGGTCCGGTGGCCGCTGCCGTGCCGGCTGTCGCGCCGACTGCCTCGCTGAGTTCCTTGCTGACTCCACGATCGTGGTCGACGCGGTTGCGGCGCCTCCGTCCTGAGGACGGAACGGCTCACCCTGGCGGGGGAGGGGGACTCCTGAGGAGCTTGGCGATTCCCGGCAGGGGCTTCGGTACGGGACGGTGGCCGGCGTCAGCCGCCGGCGGCGGCGGAGCGGTACGCCTTCACGGCGGCGGCGAGCACGGTCTCCGAATCCGACGACGGCTGGTCCTCGGAACTCTGCTGCACTATCAGGATCACCTCGCCCAGGCGGACGAAGGCGGTCACGCCGAAGAACTGCTTCCCGTCCTCGGGGAAGGTCGACGTGATGTGGAGCAGCAGACCGTCGTCGGCCGGCACCCCGGCCGCCGTGACGGAGGCCGTCTCCTGGATCCGCGTCCCGTCCGGGAGGGGGTCTGAGGCGTAGGAGGGGCAGCGCTCGGCGGCGCCGCGAACGGCGGCCATGACGGCGGCCGCCTGCCCGGGCGCGTACCGGTCGAGCACCTCCTGGCCGAACCAGCCGAAGTCGTCGTCACCGACCGGCGTGCGTTCCAACCCCACCGCCACGTCCTCCAGGGGCGGGGCATGGGCCGTCATGAAGGTGTGGACACCGAGGTCGGAGCACGGCATCGCGGTGATCGGGACCGGCGACGGGGTGTACGGGGCGCCGGTCGTCGTCGAGTTGGCGTCCGACGTGAGGAGTCGGAAGCCCTTGGGGAGCCGGTCCGTGGTCAGCAGCCCGTCCCGGAGCCGGTCCGGCACGCCGGCCCCGGAGGCGGAGGCGGTAGAGGCGGAGGACGCAACGGTCACCGGCCGGGCCGACGGGTCGGCCGAGCAGGCCGACACCCCGAGAACCGCCAGAACGGCCCCCACTGCCGCGCGATGACGTGCGCGCACCGATCCACCCCCAGGATTCGTGATCGCCCGTACTCTCCCACACGGGCGGGACGGGGCTCCCGTGTGCCGGGGCTCGACGGCCCGCCGGTCAGGACGCGAGGGGGCGTGCGGCCGGTGTACCGGCCCCGCCCGGGTGGCCGGGGTGCCGTTCGCCGCGGATGTCCTCCAGGACGGCGGTGATCGCCGCCATGATCCGCGCGCTTGCTTCGTGCAGGACCGCGGCGGTGGGTTCGAGGTCGTAGAGGTCGGAGAGGTCGACCGGTGGGCCGACCGCCACCACGAAGGTGGGCCGGGGCCGGAGCCTGACCCGTCGTCCGCCGAGGCCGTACGGCGGGACGACGCGGTGGGCGCCCCACTGCGCCACCGGGACGACCGGTGCCCGCGTCATCAGTGCCAGGCGGGCGGCGCCCGTCTTTCCCGGCCCCGGCCACAGGTCGGGATCCCGGGTGAGGGTGCCCTCCGGGTAGATCGCCACGCACTCGCCGCGCGCGAGCGCCTCGCGCGCCCCGTCCAGGGCCTGCGCCGCCCGGCTGCTCGCACGCTCCACCGGTATCTGCCCGGCCGCCCGCAGGAGCGGGCCGACGAGCGGCCGCGTGAACAGCGAGGACTTGATCAGGAACCTGGGCGGCAGGCCGGTGCGGTACTGGAAGTACCCGTAGACGAACGGGTCGAAGACCGAGTTGTGGTTGACGGCCGTGATGTAGCCGCCCTGCCGGGGGAAGTGCTCGGTGCCCCGCCAGTCCGGGCGGCCGGCCAGGCGGCAGGCCAGACCGCCGACGGCGGCCACGAAGCGGTAGGCCGGCCCGAGCCGGGGCGTGGGCCGCCGTGCGGGCTGCCGGGTGGGCTGAGGCCCGGAGGTGCCGGGGGCGGGGATGTCCGGGGCGGGGGCGTCCGGGGCGGGGGCGTCCGGGGCGGGGATGTCCGGGGCGGCGGCGGGAATCGGTGGCATGCGCGGGCCTTTCGGTGGGGGAGCGCCGGGCGGCGGGTGGGTCCCCGCGGTGCGGGCGGACTCTCCGGACGCCTCACACGGGACCGGGTGGTGCCGATCGGTCGGATCGATCGGCACCACCCGGTGGGCCCGTGCCGGCCCTGACGGGCCGGGAGGGGTCCCCCAGTATGGGGGGCGGCCCGGCCGAGCCGTCGCGGACCCCGCCTTCACCGGGCCGGACGCGGTGGCGCGGGCGCCCCGAAGGGGCTCGCAGCACCGCTGACCCGCTGGACACCGCCGACCCGCTGGACACCGCCGGCAGGAGCGTGCCGCCGGTGCGGGATCGTGAACTGCCGGGAACAGGGCGCCCACAGCAGCGCCCGCCGCAGCCGTGGAACGACCGGCGGCGTCACGCAGGCCGTGTCAGGACCGTTTCAGTAGCGGCCCTTCCAGCCCTGGGCGAGGCTGTGCGACTGCTGCGCGGAGTCGGACGACCCGGCGATGTGGTCGGCGGCGAGCACCGCACCGCCGCCGACGACGGCGAGGGCGGCGGCACCGGCCAGCGCGACATGCAGCCGCGAACGGCGCGCGGGGCCCTGCTGCTCCGACACGGGGGCGGGGGTGGTCGTCTGGCTACAGAACGTCATGATTCTTCCTGTCATCGAGGGATGTGGACGTCCTCCGACGTGCTGCGGAGGTGTTCCCACTCAAGCAGGGCAAGATCGCCACGAATACCGAAAGGTACCGGCCGGGCACGATTCCTCGGTGGCCGCCCCGAACCGCTTCGGTCGGCCCCCCGTCCGGCTGCGGTGGCGCCCCGCGCCGGACCGGGTGCCCGAGCCGTCACGCCCGCGCGACGGCTTCGAGCGGGCCGAGGGCGGCCGCCCGGCGGGCCGGGACGGCGGCCGCGAGCGCGCCGGTCGCCAGGGACAGCAGGCAGACGAGGAGGAGTGTCCCCCAGGGCAGCACCAGGGAGTACTGCTCGATCGCGCCGTTGGCGAGCGAGCCGACCGCCCAGGCACCGAACACGCCGCCGGCCAGACCGAGGAGGGTACCGAAGGCGGCGACGGTCACCGCCTCCAGGCTGATCATCCGCCGGATCCCGGTGCGGTCCATGCCGAGAGCGCGCAGTGCGCCGATCTCGCGGGTCCGTTCGGCGACGGACACGGCCAGGGTGTTCGCGATGCCGAGCGCGCCGATGACCACGCCGATGGCGAGCATGCCGTACATCACGTCGAGCAGGTCGCCCACGGTGCCGGCGGCCTCGCGGACGATCTGCGCCCGGTCCCGCACGTCCAGCAGCGGGTTGTTGCCGACGGCGGCCCGTAGCCGGTCCTCGACGCTCTTCGAGACCGTGCCGCCGTCGGTGCGGACGAGGACGCGCTGAACGGAGCCGGGCAGGAAGCCGTGTTCCGCCACCTCGGCACGGGCCCCCAGCGCGTCGTGGGCGACGGGGTTGTCCTGGTAGACGCCCACGACGGTGTACCGGGTGAACTGCCCGCCGCGGCCCATCCGGGCGTCGAGCAGGCCGCCCGTGGTCACACCGGTCTCGCGGGCGACGGTGCCGGAGACGGCGATCCGGCCCGGTCCGAGGTCCTTGGCGGAGCCGCTGACGAAGCGGAGCTTCATGACGGCGTCCACGGTCGCGGGGTCGACGCCGGAGATCGTCCGGACACCGCCGCCGGTGAACAGGGTGGCGTCGGCGACGGGGCTCGCGGTCCGCACGCCGGGTGTGTCGGCCACCCGCCGTGCGGCGGCCGGGTCGATGCCGGTGGTGGTGGAGCGGGTGCCGATCACGTAGTCGGCGCCGAGCCCGGCCGCGGCCCGGCGGTCGAGGGCCTGCCCGGTGGAGTGCCCGATGACGGCGAGCCCGGCGACCAGCGCGGTGGTGACCAGCAGGGTGGCGGCGGTGGCCGCGGTGCGGCGCGGGTCGCGCAGCGCGTTCTCCCGGGCGAGGCGCCCGGTGATTCCGAGGCGGCCGGTCAGCCGTCCGGTCAGCCGTCCGGTCAGCCGGATCACCGGAACGGCGAGCAGCGGCGCGAGCACGATCAGGGCGGCGACGAGGAGGGCGCAGCCGGCCATGGCGTTCCGCAGGTTCGCCTCGGAGGCGTCCTCGGCGCCGGTGAGCGGGATCAGCAGGCCCGCGCCGGCGACGAGGAGGGTCAGACCGGCCAGGCCGCGGATCCGGGACCGGCCGGCGGCGGGCGGCCGGCCGCCCGTGCGCATCGCCTCGACGGGCGCGACCTTCGCGGCCCGGCGGGCGGGCAGCCACGCGGCGAGCACCGTGACGCCGACGCCCACGGCGAGCGCGGCCGCGACGGAGCGCGGGCCGACCACCAGGGGCCCCCGGGGCAGGGTGCTCCCGTCGGTGCCCAGGAGGGCGGGCAGGACCTCGGCGATGCCGAGGCCGACCAGGAAGCCTGCCGCTGACGCGATCACGCCGACCAGGGTGGCCTCCAGCAGGACGGACCGGGACACCTGGCGGCGGGAGGCGCCGATCGCTCGCAGCAGCGCGATCTCCCGGGTGCGCCGTGCCACGAGCATGGTGAAGGTGTTGACGACGAGGAACGAGCCGATGAACAGGGAGACCCCGGCGAAGACCATCGGCACCTTCTCGTAGCCCCGGGTCAGGGTGTCGACGAGGACGGCCTGTCCGGCGGCGAGGGCGGTGCCGGTGGTGGCCTCGGCGCGGCCGGTCGGGAGCAGGCCGGTGACCCGGCGGGCGAGGTCGGCCGGAGCGGTGCCGGGCACGGCGGTCAGGTCGAGGCCGGTGTAGTGGCCGGGGGTCGCGAACAGCCGCTGGGCGGTCGCCCGGTCGAACAGGGTGAGGGTTCCGCCGGCGGTCACCCGGGTGTCGTCGGTGGTGACGACGCCCACGAGCCGTGCGGTCATCACCGGGCCGTCGGTGGCCAGCGTGACCGTGTCCCCGAGGCGGAGGCGTCCCGCGTCGGCGGTGCCGCGGTCCACGGCGATCTCACCGTCGCCGGCGGGGGCCCGGCCCTCGACGAGCGGGAAGCGGCCGTCCTTGCCGTCCGGGCCGGGGACGTAGGCGGCGGCCGGGTGCGCCCAGGCCCGGCCGGCCCGCAGCGGGGTGCCGTCGGCCGCGTTCAGGACGGCCGAGCCGTCGACGGACGGCCTTACGGTGGCGACGCCGGGCACGGCGGCCAACGTCCGGACCAGGGCGTCGTCGAGCACGTCCGCCTGCGGTTCGGCGGGCGCCCCCGGCGGGGGCGACGTCGCGGTCACGGTCACCGCGATGCCGGCGAAGTTCTTCGACGCGGCGGCACGGTGGGCCGCGGCGGTGGAGTCCGCGAAGACGAGGGTGCCGCTGACGAACGCGACACCGAGGCCGACGGCGAGGACCGTCATGGCCAGGCGGGACTTGTGGGCCAGGAGGGTGCGCAGCGCAGTTCTCAGCATGGGGCTTCCGGGTGGGTGGCGGGGTGGCCGCCTCGAAGGCGACGGGCGACGGGCGACGGGCGATGGGCGATGGGCGACGGGCGACGGGCGATGGACGCGGCGCGGGTCCGGGGTCGGGAACTGCTCCCGGGGTGGGAGGGAGGGGCAGGTCAGCCGGTGCGCGGGGCTCCGGCGGGCAGACGCCGCATCAGGTCCAGGACCCGGTCCGGCGTGGGCCGGTCCATCTCGTCGACCTGACGGCCGTCGGCGAGGAAGAGCACGCGGTCGGCGTACCCGGCGGCGACCGGGTCGTGGGTGACCATGACCACGGTCTGGCCCAGCTCGTGCACCGATTCGCGCAGGAAGCCGAGGATGTCGGCCCCGGCCCGGGAGTCGAGGTTCCCGGTGGGTTCGTCGCCGAAGACGATCGCGGGGCGGGAGGCGAGGGCGCGGGCCACGGCCACGCGCTGCTGCTGGCCGCCGGACAGCTGCGCGGGACGGTGTCCGAGTCGCTCGCCGAGGCCCACCAGGGAGATCACCCGGTCCAGCCACTGCCGGTCCGGGCGGCGTCCGGCGATGTCCGACGGCAGTGTGATGTTCTCCAGCGCAGTCAGCGTCGGCAACAGGTTGAACGCCTGGAAGACGAACCCGATCCGGTCACGGCGCAGCCGGGTGAGCTGCCGGTCCGCCAGCGGGCCCAGCTCGGTGGTACCCACCCGCACGGATCCGGAGGTGGGGGTGTCCAGTCCGGCGACGCAGTGCAGCAGGGTGGACTTGCCGCAGCCGGAGGGCCCCATGATCGCGGTGAACTCGGCCTCGCGGAAGGCGACGTTCACCCGGTCCAGGGCCACGACCCGGGTGTCGCCGCTGCCGTAGACCTTCGTCAGGTCGGTGGTGGCGGCCGCGATCCCGGGCGTGCCGTGCGGTGTGTACGGGGGGACGGAACGGGTGGTCACGGGGACTCCTTTGCACGTGCGGAAGAGCGCACTCAAAGGGTGTCCGGGGAACGTATCGGGGCCGGGGCCGCCGTGTGTCGACGGCGGCGCCGCTGCGTATCGGTTCCGTACACCGCCCATCGGTCGGGGCGGTCGGGCGTCGGGGCGTCGGGGCGTCGGGGCGTCGGGGCGGTCGGGTCAGCCCGGCAGGTGCAGTGTGGCGACGGCGCCGCCGTCCGGGGCGTTGTCCAGGCGCAGTTCGGCGCCGAGCACGCCCGCCTGTCCCTCGGCGATGGTCAGGCCCAGGCCGTGGCCCGGGCCGTGGCCCCGGGTGCCGGTGTGGAAGCGGCGCGGGCCGTGGAGCAGCAGGTCGGTGGGGAAGCCGGGGCCGTGGTCGCGGACGACGACGGTGCGGTCCCGGACGGTGACCAGCACCGGGGCGGCGCCGTGCCGGTGGGCGTTGACGACGAGGTTGCCGAGGATCCGTTCCAGCCGGCGCGGATCCGTCTCGACGGTCGCTCCGCTCGGGCCCGCCCCGGTGTCCTCCGCCCCGTCGGTCCTGTCGGTCCCGTCACCCCTGTCGGTCGCGGCGGTCCCGGCGGTCCCGGCGGTCCCGGCGGCTCCGGTGACGGTGACCTCGGTGGCGAGGCCGGTGCGCGCCACGGCCTCGGCGACGACGGCGCCGAGCGGTACGCGCGCGCGGACGGGTTCCTCGGCACCGGCGTCCAGGCGGGAGACCTCCAGCAGGTCCTCGACCAGGGCGCGCAGGTCGCGGACCCGGGCGCGGATCAGGTCCTCCGTCTCGCCGGGCGGCATCAGGTCGGCGGCGGCCAGCAGCCCGCCGACCGGGGTGCGCAGCTCGTGCGCCACGTCCGCGGTGAACTGGCGCTCGGTGCGCAGCCGTCGGCTGAGACTGTCGGCCATGAGGTCGACGGCGGCGGCGATGTCGGCCACCTCGTCCTGCCCCGGGACGGGCCCAGTCCGGGCGTCGAGGTCGCCGTCGGAGATCCGCACCGCGGTCCGCGAGACCCGGCGCAGCCTGCGGGCCAGCAGTCCGGCCCCGTAGACCGCGAGGGGCGTCGCCGCCGCGAGCGCGACCAGCGAGGCCGTCACCATGGTGACGTCGAGTCGGCGCAGGGTGTGGAGGTCGTTGCTCATGTTGATCTGCAGGGCGAGGACGGGGCTGCCCGGGCCGCCGGTCCGCTGGGCGGCCCAGACGCTGGGCCCCAGATTGCCCTCGACGCGCCCGTCGTAGGCCGTGTGGCGGTCGCCGTCGGCCGGGTGGCGCAGTGCGGCGGGCAGATCGGCCGGGTCGAGTTCGGCACCGTCCGCCAACGCGCCCGTCCGCCGGTAGACGTCCATGGCCGAGTAGAGCGAGTTGACGGCCCGCGCGTCGGCCCGGCTGCGCACGTCGGCCGCGGTCCACAGGTGTACCAGGACGCCGACGGTGGCCACGACCAGGCAGGCGGTCACCGCGGCCAGCGCGGCGATCTTCCAGCGCAGCGACGCTCGGGCCGACCACCGCCCGCCGGAGACCCGCACCGGCCGCCCTCCGCGCAACGCCCGCACCGGCCTCAGCGCCTGAACTTGTAGCCGAAGCCGCGGACCGTCTCGATCCGGTCCCGGCCCACCTTCCGGCGCAGCCGTTGCACGCACAGGTCGACGACCCGGCTGTCGCCGTCCCAGCCGTAGTCCCAGACGTCGCGCAGCAGGGCGTGCCGTTCCAGGACGACGCCGGGGCGGGCGGCGAACTCCAGCAGCAGCTTCAGTTCGGTCGGGGTCAGCGCGACCGGGCTCCCCGCGACGGCCACCTCCAAGGCGGCGGTGTCGATGCTCAGGTCCCCGAACACCAGCACCTCGCCCTCCGCCGGCGGTCGCCCGTCCACGGCGGACCCGGGCTCCGGGGCGGCCGCGTACGTCGCCCGGCGCAGCAGCGAGCGGATCCGGGCCACCAGCACGTACGTCTCCACCGGCTTGACGACGTAGTCGTCGGCCCCGGCCTCCAGACCGGCGACGACGTCGAGCCCGTCACCGCGCGCGGACATCATCAGGACGGGCAGCAGGCTGGTCTCCCGCACCCTGCGGCACAGGCCGATCCCGTCCAGACCGGGCAGCATCACGTCCAGGATCAGCAGGTCGAAGCCCCCGTCGCGGAACCGTTCCAGTCCCGACAGTCCGTCGGCCGCGGCCGTCACCTCGTAGCCGTAGCGCTCCAGCGCGAGGGCGAACGACCTGCGCATCAGCTCGTCGTCCTCCACCAGCAGGACGTGCACGGGCTGCGGAGAACCCGTGGAACCGGGAGAGCCCGGAGCCGGGAGGGACAAGGACACGGGCACGACTCCTGTACGCACGATCACGAGGCACCGGTCGCCCCGGCACTGCCACACCGGCGGCGACCCGAGAGGAACCCTACGGCAGCCACCGGAGGCGGCGGTCGCACCGCACGAAGCGCGCGGGTGGTGCCGCCACGACCGCGAACACGCAGGTCGGGCCGGGTTTCGCCGCCCGGGTCACCGCCGGTCGCGCCCTCCTTCGCCCCCTCCGGGTGGTCCCGGGCCGGGCTCCGCGCAACGAGTCGACGGCCGATCGAGCACTGCCTGATACACGGTGGATACACGCGTCCCGGCACGGGGCGGGGCCGGGGCCGCCCCCCGCCGGGCCGCGGCCCGACAGCTCGGCGTGCGTCGTCGCCCGGCCGCCGCTACCGGCGCTCGACCGTCTCCGGCCACGCCCCGGTCGAGGCGTCGACCTGCCTCGACTCGGAGACGGACTGGTTGATCCTGGTCTGCGAGGCGTTCACCCACTCCCCGGTGGTCGCTGATGTCCGCAGCCGGATCAGGGTCGAGCCCGGTACGGACCGGCGCCCGCCGGGCCCTGGACATCCCGGGCCGCGCCCGGTCGCCGGCCCCGATCACGGGCGGCCGTTCCGGTGTGACACCCGTCATGGTCCGGCAGTGATCATTTGTGCTGGTGCGGGGCTCCGCCCGATTGCGAGGATGGGCCCCGCGGACGGGGCGGGTTGCCCCGTCATCGGTCGGACGGGGGGTGTCGGCGTTGTCGCCGCATGAAATCGGGTTGTATGCAAGCGCTGCCGTGGTGGTCAGCGTGGGACTGCGGACGCTGGTACTGGTCAGCCCAGCGGAAGGCTCCGGGGCCGGGGCCGGGGCCGGGGAGGGGACCGGGGAAGGGGCCGGGGCCGGCCGCTCGGCGCGTGCCGGAGCCGGGCCGCGCGACATGCTCGCAGTCGCCCGTGCCGCCCTGCTGCGGCGGCCCTGGGTCACTCTTGCGCTGTTTGCCGTGATGGCGGTGATGGCCGTGGTCCAGTACGCGGTCCCCGCCGTCGTCGAGGATCTGATGCGCCAACCGGGCGCCCTGTCGGACGGGCAGTGGTGGCGGGCCGGGACCGCACTGCTGGTGCAGTCCTCGGGCATCACGCAGATCGCGATCAACCTGTCGGCCCTGCTCGTGGTCGGCGCCGTCACCGAGTCGGTCCTGGGGCGGTGGCGGACCCTCGCCGTCTTCCTCGTCGGCGGCGTCCTGTCCCACGTGGTCAGCCTGGCCGGATGGTCGACGCGAGGCGGCGGCGACTCGGTGGCCGTCTGCGCGCTGTTGGGCGCCCTGGCCGTCACCTGCCTGTCGAGCAGGAACGCCCTGGGTCTGCCGTTCAAGGGCGTCTGGTACGTCCTCCTCGTTCCCGCGGCAGGGATGGTGCTGTGCCTGTTGCACAACAACCACGGCGCGGGCCTGGTCACCGGCTGCCTGCTCGGCCTCGTCCTCGCACCCCGGAGAAGCGCTCGGGCGCCGCGGCCGGTTGCGGCGTAGCCACGAGGTCTCCCGGGTCCTTCGGGGGTGACACGACTCCTCGCACTGCGGGCGATCCCCACGAAGCCCCGTGACGGGCCCGGGCGGTGACGTGCGGCGGATCGGCCGCAGGGGCCGGATCGCCGCCGCGATCGCCGCGCCGGGTTCGCTGCGCCGGGTTCGCTGCGCCGCTCAGAGCGTGAGGTCCTGGTGCTGTGCCTGTGGGAGGGCCTGGCGTACGCCGAGGCTGCCGAGTGCCTCGGCATCCCCTTCGGCACGGTCGTCTTCACCCAGGCGATCACGGCGCGCGCGATCGTCGACGGCATGAACCAGACCCCCACCCACCCGGCCTCACCAGCCCACCGGCGAACCCCGGCAGAGCCGGGCCCGCCACGTCGGCGCGGGGTCGCGAGGGGTGGGGTCGCGGGGGGTGGGGGCCGTCAAGGGTGGGGCGGGGCCGTGAAGGTGGGGCTGTGCGGGTGCGGTCGGCGGTGGCTTTCGGCCGATGAGTTCCCGGTCGGGTGCGGTTCCCGTGACCCTCGCGACCCGGTGCACCCCACGCGGCGCACCCGCCGTCCGGACACCGGTGAAGCGGCAGCGTACGACCGCCGTGGCGACTTTGCGGCTGTCATATGCGGAACTTCACGATCCCTCCCTATATTCGCCGTGGCGCGTCCCGGCCGCGGGTCACAGCGGCACCGTCACCACCGACAACGAGGACGGAACCAATCGTGCGCAGGAACATCAGGAGCAAGAGGCTCTCGGCCGCCGCCTGTCTGCTGGCCGGGTTCGCGGCGGCCGGGGTCCTCGCGGCCCCGGCCGCCCAGGCACAGACGGCGTCGCCGGCCCGCGTCGAGAGCCTCAACTGCAGCACCCCGACCATCGGATTCCTCAACGGCCAGTGGTACTACGGCATTTCGTGCTCGGCTTGGGGCACCACCAAGTGGTGGGTCAACGTCAACTGTTCGAACGGCTACTCGCACAGCGACGGCCCGCACACCGATTTCCTGAACGTCCTCCTGTACTGCCCGCCGGGCACCACCGTCACCAAGGGCTGGGTCAGCTACACCCCGTGACCTGAAGCCCCGGCACCCGTCGCGCCGTCGTCCCGCACCCCGGGACGGCGGCGCGCACCACGTTCCCGCGGGCCGTGGCACCCGGGGCCGGGGGAGGGGTTCAGCCGCCGCAGTGGTAGGTGAAGGAGGCGGCGGCGGTGCGGGCGGTCGGGGTGAGGAGCTGCAGGGTCGCGGTGGCCTGGAGCGAGCCCTGGCCCTCGAAGCTCCACCGCAGCACCAGGTCGGTGTGGTGCGTGCCGGAACGGACGTCCTGGGCGGTCTCGTCCGAGGTGGTGCCGTCGCTGCGCAGCCAGCGGTACCGCAGGGTGCCGGCACCGCCGTTGGTCTCCACCGCGGCGGTGACCACGGCGGTGGCCGCACAGCCGGGGCTCGCCGGGTCGGCGGTCACGGTCACGCCGGTGACGGCCAGCGCGGGGGTGCGCAGCTGGCGCCAGAACAGGAAGCCCGCGAGGGCCAGGAGCACGAGGAGCACCGGTACCAGCCACCGCCACGTCCGGCGGGGGCGCCGCGGCTGCCCGGCCTCCGGCACCGTCCGGCCGTGCCACGCGGCGGCGGCCATCGGGGGGACGCCGGGGCCGAAGCGGCGCAACTCCCCCGGGGCGAGGGGGCGTTCCTCCGGAGAGGCGATGGCCGAAGCGGAGGCGGAGGCGGAGGCCGAAACGGAGGCGGAAACGGAGGGGACTGAGGTTTCGGCGGGTGCGGGTGCGGGTGCGGGTGCGAGTGCGAGTGCCGGTGCGACGGGCGTTGCTTCGGCGTCCCGGGGCTCGGCCCGCGTGGTGGTCGAGTGCGTCTCCTCCGTCCCCTCGGCCTCCGTCGGTTCGGTGAGGGTGACGGTCTCCCCGCTCTGCGGGGCGCTGCCCCAGACGCGGGGGTCCAGGAAGGTGGCGCTCCCCGCCTCCGTGTCCTCGGCCCCGGCCCCGGCCCCGGCCCCGGCCTCGGCCTCGGCTTCGGCCTTGGTGAGGCGGACCGTGGCCTCCGCTGCCGCGCCCCGCGGCAGTCGGACGGTCGCCTCGTCGGGACCGGCGCCTGCGCCGGGTGCGACCCCCTTGCCGCCGCCGGTGGCCGGGCGCGCGCCGAGAGCGACGGTCGTGTCCGCGCCCGGGTCGGGCGCGGAGTCGGGGCGGGGCGTGGACATGGCTTCTCCAGGACGGGAACGGGACCGGACGGCGGGGACCAAAGGGGAACGGAAGGGGCGACGGCGGACGACAGCGGACGACGGCGGACGACGTGTGGACGGCGGCCGGGTGTCAGCGGGGCGGGTTGCAGAGGAAGGCGGCCGTCTCGGCGGACGTCTTGCCCTGCTTGGCCGCCGCGGGGGTGGTGCTGACCCGGACGCCCCAGGTGCTGAAGGTGTCGGCCGACCCGAAGTCGTGCGCGCGGGTGACGGTGGCGGTGCCGTTCTGGACCGGCACGGTGTCGGTGGCGACGGTGATCGCCCGGCCGCCCGAGCTGTGGTACCAGCTGAACGTCAGCGTCCCGCTGCCGACGCCCTGGGCCGTCACCGTGGCCGTGGCGCTCAGGCTCCAACGGCCGCTGCACGTCATGGAGTCCAGGTTGACCGAGCCGACGGTCAGGGTGGCGGGGGCGACCGTGGGGCTCGGGCTCGGGCTCGGCGGAGTGGTGACGGGGGCCGACGGCGCGGCCGTGGTGGGGGCCGGTGCGGCGGGGGTGGACGGGGCGGCCGGCCGGCCGGGGGAAGACGGGGTCGGTACCGCCGCTGCCGTGGGCGCCTTGGCGCTCGGCGAAGCGGTGGGGGCGCCACTGGGGGTGGCCGCGGTGGTCGCGGTGGTCGAGGGCGAGGCCGTCGGGTCGGACGCGGACGGCGTCGGGCTCACGGTGACGCCGTCCCCGCTCGGGGCGGGGGAGGTGCCGCCGTCCGTCGGCTGCTGCGGGCCGATGCTGGTGGTCGCCTCCGGGGAGGCGGCGCCGACGGCCGTCCGGGCACCGCCGTCGGTGGCCCCCGCGGCGGCCAGGCCGGCCAGTGTGGCCAGCGCGACGGCGCCCGCCGCGACACCGGTGAGGGCCTTGCCGCGATTGCGTGCGAGGACGCCGCGGCGGGCCGGGACCCGGCGCAGCGCCCCGTCGGCCGGGACACCGTCGGCCGGGACTTCCGGAGCGGCGCCGGGAGCCGGTGCGGCGCCCTGGGAGCCCAGCGCGCCGGAGCCCTGGGCCGCACCCTGGGACCCCAGCGCGCCGGAGCCCTGGGAGCCCAGGGAGGTGTGCGCCAGCGAGGTGGCGCCGCCGGCCACGCCGGCGCCGGGCAGCAACGCCGCGAGCAGGGCGAGCAACGCGAGCAGGTCGAGCCGGCCGCGTTCCTCCCAGCCCGGCCCGTAGCCGGCCGTTGCGACCGCCTCCAGCTCGCGCACGAACGCGGCCGCGCTGTCGGGACGGGCCTCGGGGTCCTTGGCCAGACCCGCCACGATCAGTGGCCGGACGAGGTCGGGCGCCAGGTCGGCGGGGATCGGCGCCTCGGCGTGCTGGACGGCGAGTTCGGCGATCGTGGCGCCACCGTACGGGCGGGCGCCGGTGAGGCACTCGAAGAACGTGACGGTGGCGGCGTAGACGTCCCCGGCCGGCGACGCCGGGCGGCCCGCCCACTGCTCGGGGGGCATGTACGCGGGGGTGCCGGAGATGTCGCGGTCGTCGCCGCTGGGCACCGCGATGCCGAAGTCGACCAGCTTCGAGGTGCCGGCCGTGTCGACGAGCACGTTGGCGGGCTTGTAGTCGCGGTGCACCACACCGGCCTCGTGGGCGGCGGCCAGGCCCAGCAGGGAGCCCTTCAGCACCACCAGGGCGGCCTGCGCCGTGGTGGCGCCCTCCGCGCGCAGCAGGTCGCGCAGGGCGATGCCGTCCACCAGCTCCATCACGATGGCCGAGCCCCGCTCGCCCTCCACGTACTCGTAGAGCCGGGTGATGTGAGGGGAGTCGATCCGGGCGAGGACCTCGGCCTCGGCGCGCAGCGCGGGCGTGCCGATGCGGTCGTGGAGGTACTTGATGGCGACCGGCGTACCGGTCTCCCGGTGGTGCGCGAGTACGACGCGGCCGCTGGCCCCGGCGCCGAGCTCGCGTTCGTGGACGTAGTCCGGGATCTCCCAGGCGGGCGCGGACCCGGACGCCGCCGTCGCGGTCTCCTCGGGCCGGTGCGACGCGGTGTCCTCGGCCTGGTGGGCCACGGTGTCCTCGGCCGGCGGGGCGTCCTGGACGACGGGCGGGACGTCGTCCTGGATCGGCGGGACGTCGTCCGCCGGAGGGGCGTCCTCGGCCCGGGCGGGTTCGTCCTGGGCGTCCTCGGCCCGGCCGGGTTCGTCCCGGGTGGGCTCGTCCTCGGCGGTGCCAGGGGGAACGGCGGAGGGCGTGCCGCTCCCGCCGGGTCTGCCGCTCTGCTCTGTCCGGTCGTCCATCGTTCCGTGCTCCCCGTTCCTGTCGTGCCCGCCGTCCCCGGCCGTCGGCCGTGTCCGTCGGCGCGGCACCCTACGACACTCCGGCCGACGACGAGGACGCGGCCCGGTGGACACCGGGTTCCCGGCCTCCGGGGGCGACCGGTCGCGGGGCGGGTGATTCGCACAGCGTGCCAACCATTCGGCCGCCCTCACGGCGTCCGTCGGCCGCCCCCGCGGTGTCCCTCGGCTGCCCACGACACCCGTCCGCCGCCCGCGCCGCCCGTGACGCCCGTCCGCCGCCCGCAGCTCCGGCGGTCGATCGGTGCAGGGATCCGGGCCCCGGTTGGCGTCCGGACTCGGGTCGGTCCGATGTGCGGGGCGTGCGAGTCGGTCGTCTCTGAATCCTGTTGTCCGCATACGAATCACAAGAGGTCGGAAACTCCTCATGTTCGTGTCCGGAGTATGGTCTGTCCGACCGGAAGTCTGATGCATTGCCCGAATGGTCATATGACTGTCGGCCTGTCGATGAAGCCGCACATTCCGGATCTCACAAGCCTTCCAGTCTATGGCGTGAATCCGCGCGAATCCTCATCGCTGACGCGGGGTTACCACTCCGGTGTACATGAGTATCCGTACGGACGGACCCCCACCGACGACCGAATAGGCTTGCCGCCGACCGTGGGAATTCCGGGAGGGAGTGCAGCAGTGGGCCGAATCAAGGTCGATCCGGGTGAGATCCACATGTCCGCGGGGGTGGCCCGGTCCATCGGCGAGGACTTCGCGAAGCCCTGTCAGACGGCCGTCGCCGCCGGCCGGACGGCCGCCGGGCAGTTGGCTGGCTGGTCGGTGGCCGCCCGGCTCGGCCAGGTGGCGGGCAACTGGGCGCCGGTGCTGGCGGGCGTCGGCGACCGGCTCAGCAGGACGGCCGACAACCTCACCGCCACGGCGCAGGCCTACGCGCACAACGAGAACGCCAGTGCCGAGGTCTGGCAGAAACAGCGGATCGGCGAAGCATGGGAGAAGCCGGGCCGGTGAGCACCCTGTTCGAGCTGCTGCTCGGGTTCGACCCGGCCGGGCTGCACGATGCCGCCAAGGAGTGGCGCGGACTGTCCGACGGCGCCCAGTGCGCCGGCAACAGGCACCGCAGCCAGGTGAACGGCCCGCTGCGGCAGGCGAAGTGGGAGGGCGAGGACGCACGGAACGCCTTCCACACCCTCGGCCGGACCGAGCAGATCCTGGAGATCGTGCGGGTCGAGTCCGCCGCGGTCGCGCTCACCCTGGACACCGTCGCCGACCGGATCCACCAGGCGCAGACCGATCTGAACAACGCCCTGCACCGCGCCGAGGAGTGGGGCCTGACCGTCGGCGCCGACGGGACGGTGAACCTGCCGCCACTGGGCAAGGGCGAACAGAACGACCCCGAGGCCAGGTCCGACCCCGCGCGCAAAGCGCTGGCCACCCTGCGCGGGGACGTCCAGGACCGGATCGACAAGGCGCTGGCCGCGGCGAAGGAGGCGAGCGACCGGGGCAGCCTCGCCCTCGGCCGCCTCGACGCCGATGTCCTGACCCGGCCGAGGGCGTTCGGCTCCGCCGCCGAGACCGCCGCCGACGTGAAGGACGTCGCGAAGGACCTCGGGCTCGTCGGTCCGTACATTCCCGACAACACCGACCCGCGGAAGGCCGCCGACTGGTGGACGTCGCTGACACCTGAGCAGCGCAGCAGCTACCTCGCGCTCTACCCGGACCGGATCGGCCGCCTCGACGGACTGCCCGCAGCGGCCCGGGACGAGGCGAACCGGCTGGCCCTCGACCAGGAGCTCGACGGGCTGAAGGCCGGCCGCGCGAGCGGAGGCGGCACCACGTCCGGCGCGTACAACGCCCGCGAACAGTCCCTGATGAAGCTCAAGGAACAGCTCGACGCGCACGACACCGCGGCCGAGGACAAGCAGCTGTTCCTGCTCGGCTACGACGCCGGGGCGTACGGCGGCGACGGCCGGGCGATCATCGCCATGGGGAACCCCGACACAGCCGACCACACCGCCGTCCTGGTGCCCGGCACCGGGACGACGATCGACAGCACACCGGGCCAGCTCGCCCGCGTCGACGACCTGCGGGAGGCCGCGAAGCAGGCGTCGAAGGGGAGCGGCCAGAACGTGTCGGTGATCTCGTGGCTCGGGTACGACGCCCCCGAGGTCCCCGTCCTCCAGGAGCCGAACGTCTCCGTCGCCGGCACCACCCGGGCCGAGGACGGCGCCGAGGCCCTGCGCCGGTTCACCCAGGGCACCCGGGTCGCCCAGGGCGACCACCACGGCCACCTCTCGGTCCTCAGCCACAGCTACGGGACGACGCTCGTCGGCGCGGCCGCCGCGGGTGGGGACGGACTGGGAGCCGACGACGTCGTCGCCATCGCGAGTCCCGGGATGACCGTCCGGCGCTCCGACCAACTCCACGTCGAACCGGGCCACTTCTGGACCGGCAGGGCAACGGACGACCCGATCGAACTCGCCGCGGGACTCAGCCTCGGCGCCGACCCGATGACCGACCGGTTCGGCGGGAACAACCTCCGGGTCGACACCTCCGGGCACAGCGGGTACTGGGACGGCGGCAGTGAAAGCCTCGCCAACCAGGGCCGGATCATCGTCGGAGCGAAGCCGACCACGGTTCCCAAGGAGCACGACAGCCCACTGCTTCCCCCGTGAGCACGGGAGCCGGCCCGGCCACCTACCGTCGTCACTCTCCCCCGGCCGCAAGGAACTTCACCGTGCCGTTCCCACTGCCGCGACCCGCTGCAGGCCGCGCCGGAATCCGGCGCCCGGGCGCCGCCGTGACAGCGCTCGGCCTGTCCCTGACCCTCGGAGGATGCATGTCCGTGCCCCGTCCCGCCGCGCCGCTCCCGGTCAAGGCCCGCCAGGACGCCCAGGACTGGGCCGACCACATGACCGCCTACATGGCGCAGACCGCCGGCGTCGCCCTCGATCCCGGCAGCGCCGAGCCGTTCTTCAACGACTGCGTCGGCAGGAACGACGAGGTCGCCGAGGACGGCCGGTACACGATGTCGTACGCGGTCTACAGCTCCGCCGCGCTCGACCGGCATCCGGAGGCCGTCCGCAAGGTCCGCACGATGCTCGAACAGCAGGGCTTCACGATCGACGGCTACCGCGAGACCGCCGACGGAAAGGTGGACACGGTCGTCGACGCCTCCCAGGCGTCGAGCCGGTACCTGATCACGGTCCAGACCACGACCGGAGGCCTGCTGCTCTTCCGGGTCAACACCCCGTGCCTGCTGCCCCCGCCGCCGTCCGCGCCGTCCGGCCCGTGAACGCGAACGAGGTCCGGCACCTGGGTGGGTGCCGGACCTCGTCCGAACTGTGGAGCGCCAGGCCCGGGTTGCACGGACTCTTCCTACTGAAAGTAGGACGTGCTCTGGTAGCACCGCTGACGCCTGGCGAGGAATCGTTCTCCCTCGCGACAGGAAGAACATTAGCAGGTCAGCGACCCGCACCGAACCGTCGGGACGGCGGCCCGGAGCGGGCCCACCGCGCGGCGGATGGCATGATCCCGCCGTGCACTGTGACGTCTGCGAACACGAGATGACGACGTGGGACCGCCCGCCGTCCCGGTGGTGCCGGGAGTTCTGGCTCTGCACCTGGTGCCACGCGGTGACCCTGATCGGGACCCCGGACCACGAGGCCTACCGTCCCGATCACAGCCCCTGGGACATCCGGTGGGAAGCGGCCTGGACGGACATGCTGCCGGACGCCGACCGGCACGCCTACGGCTTCCTCCACCGGACGCTCTGCGGGATCGAGAAGCCGGACATGACCGGCTCCCAGTTCGGCACGTGGGGCGACTTCCTCGACGCCTGCCCGGACTGCACGGCCGCCGCCCTCGCCATCGATGCGCGGTGGCCCGAGGAACGACGGGCAGGCTTCCGGGTCAGCGTCCCGGCCGCACCCCGGCCCCGCCCCGAGGACCAGCCCGGATACGTCCGGCCCGCGGACGAACTCGGCCGACCGGACGTGCGGCTGCCCCCGACGCCGACCGGGCCCGGACGGAGGACGCGCGTCCTCACGGCTTCCCCCGGACCCCCTGCGCACGCGCCCGCCGAGTACGGATTCCGTCGGATCGGCGACGGCCCCGCCGCGGTGCGCCTCCCGGCGTTCTGGGCCGGGTGCGGGATCGGCCCCTACCGGCCGTACGACAAGCAGGGACGCACCTTCGCCTGGTTCCGGGCCTACCCCCTCGACACGATCCCGCCGCTGGACGAGGAGTCCTTCGTCGGCGACTTCGCCTGGTTCGGCGACACCGGTGACCCGCTCGACCACCGCACCGCCGTGACGGACCCGATCGCGGCCGAACTCGCCGCAGTCGGCCTCACGCTCCCCGCAGACTTCCTGGCGTTGATCACCCGTGCCAACCTGCACCGTTGCCTCGACCGCGAGGGCGGTGGCTGCTGGACCGACGTGGCCGGCCCGCTGCCCAGCCCCGTCGATCCGGCCGACCGCATGGTGCTCTTCTTCCGCGACCAGCAGAGCTGCGTCCTGTGGTACCTCTACCTGCACCACGACGGGCAGTCCGGCGTCGTCTGCTCCGCCCGGGACTTCACCCGGGAACCGGAACCCTGCTACGGGCCCGACGGCGAGATCGTCACACCGGGCCGGGAGATCTTCTGGACCGCGCCGAGCGTCGAGCACTTCGCCTACCGGTTCCTGACCGAGGCGAGACTTGCCGCCGCGATCCACGACAGGGCGCGGGCCGGCGAACTCGATCCGGAACTCGTCGCCTACCTCGCGCACTACGTGCCCGGTTCCGGCTCCGGCACCGACTCCCTGACCGACGGACCGACGGACCGACGGACGGCCGGGTGAACGGCCACCGGACCGTCGGTAGGATCGGGCACCGGCGTGCGGACGGAGGTAAGGACCATGGGCGAGCTGCTCGTGAGCAGTGTCGGGTGCTGGTGCTGCTCCAACGGGCTGGTCGTCATCAGCGTCGACACCGACACCGGCCGGCTCCTGCTGGAGTGCGAGGAGTGCATGGCCGGCCGCTGGACGCCTCCCGGCGAGAACGGGCAGGAGCCCGCGTTCCTGACGGCCGACCTGCTCACGCGGCCGGCGACCCCCGCCGAGGCCCGGGCCTGCGGCTGGGAGCACCTCCTCGTGCGGACACCGGAGGGCTCCGGGACCGCCCCGGTGTGAACGGGCCTCCGGGCCGCAGCAGTGATATCGGCGGCGAGGCCTTGAGTGCCGGATTCCCGATGGTGGCGGTCGACGGGCCGGACGGCACCGAGGGGTTCCGGGAGGGCCGAGTCCTACGGCGTCGGCGGTAACCGGCGGGTACGGGCCGCGAACGCGAACGAGGCCCGGCACCCTGGTGGGTGCCGGACCTCGTCCGAACTGTGGAGCGCCAGGCCCGGGTTGCACGGACTCTTCCTACTGAAAGTAGGACGTGCTCTGGTAGCACCGCTGACGCCTGGCGAGGAATCGTTCTCCCTCGCGACGAGAAGAATACTAGCAGGTCAGCGACCCGGCACCGACATCGATCCCGGGACAGCCCGGAGCGGCCAGGAGTGACCCGATCGCGTGGCGGACGGCAGGATCCCGCCGTGCGCCGTGACGCCTGAAACACGCTCACGCGGTCGGCGGCCCAGCCGGGATCCGGGCCTGCGGCTGGGATGCCCTTCTCCGGGAGGCCCCGGAGAGCCCGGGGCCACCCTGGTATGAACAGGCCTCCGGCTCCGGTCCGAAGCGGTATCGGCGGCGAGGTCTTCGGCATCGGATTGCCGAGGGTGGGGTCGACGAACGGGACGGCACCGAGGGGTTCCGGCAGGCCGGGTCCTACGGCGTCGGCGGCGAAACCGGGGCGGGAAGGTCGAGGAGTCGGGCGAGGGCGGCGGTGACGGTGGCGCTCCGGTCGGGCAGGTACTCGGAGGCCCAGTGCGCCGCCAGTGCGAGGAAGTCGACCAGATCGCGCTCGACGTCGGCGAGCAGGCGGCGGAGTTCGGCGACGGGCAGCTCCATGACGGGGCTGCCGGTCTGCTCGGCGTTGACGGTGAGCCGTATGGTGTCGCCGAAGCGCTCGGCGATCGGTGACACGGGCTCGTGGCCGAATCCGAGCAGGCCGCCGTCGTCCACGAGCCGCTGCCAGTCGCGCCAGTCCTCCAGTCCGTCGCAACAGCCCGGCAGGAAGTCGACGCCGCTGGAGGTGTCGGCGACCCGCAGGCCTCCGGCCGCGTAGGGACTGCCGAAGGTCAGGAGTCCGTGGAGGAACGAGTCGCGTGCGCCCGCCGGACGCGGTGGGCGGTCGTCGTCGGGGTCGATGTCGTTGCAGCTCGCGATGAGCATCATCGCCGTCCCGACCTCGGCGGACGAGAGCCGGCCGCTGAGGGGCAGAAAGCCGGACGGCGGGATGTCGGCGACGGGCCAGAGGCCGAAGCTACGAGGAACCGCCTCCAGGACGGGCTGTATCACGATCACCCGGCGAAGTGTCGCGCATCCCGGGTGCGTTCTGCCTCCCGGTTTTCGCCCGTACGGGCCGTGAACGCGAACGAGGTCCGACACCTGGGTGGGTGCCGGACCTCGTCCGAACTGTGGAGCGCCAGGCCCGGGTTGCACGGACTCTTCCTACTGAAAGTAGGACGTGCTCTGGTAGCACCGCTGACGCCTGGCGAGGAATCATTCCCTCGCGACAGGAAGAACATTAGCAGGTCAGCGGCCCTGCATCGAACCGCCGGAGGCCGCGGGCCGAAGGGGCCCGCGGGGACACGGGTGGGCGGCCGGGCCGGCCGACCGGGTCACTGCAGGATGTTGATCGCGCGGGCGATCACCAGGGTGGCCACGATGAGGGAGGTCGCGGCCTCCACCATCATCAGCAGTTTGGCCCACCTCTTGATCGCGGAGACGTCGGTGGGGCTGAACGCGGTGGCGGTCCAGAAGGACAGTGACAGGTAGTCGGCGAAGTGCGGCACCCAGTCGGCCGGTGCGTGGGTGGTGTGCTGCATCTCGGGGAAGACGAACACGGGCTTCGTGTGGGGCCGGTGCGCGCGGGCGGCGGCGCCGCCGCGGTCCAGGTCCCAGTACCAGAGTGCGAAGGCGATCACGTTCGTGATCCAGGTGACTCCGCCGGTGGCGAGCAGGCCGGTGGCGTTGTTGGCGAACAGCTTGTTGTTGGTCAGGATGTCCACCACGAGGTGGACGCCCGCGTGCAGGTTCGACGCGGTGATGAAGGCGATCATGGCTTCGGTGACCACCCGGAGCCAGGTCTTCTGACGGTCGATCCGCCCCGGGTCCCCGATGATGAGTACCGCGAGCAGGGTGAGCATGACCACGGGGACCACCCACACGGGGTCCAGCCGGTACGCCGCGGGCAGCGCCACGTGGAGCAGCGCGGCGGCTGCGATCGCCGTCGACACCGGCCACCAGCGCTCGCCGCGCAGGGCGGCCGGGTCGGGGGTCACCGCCGGCGTACCGGCCGGGCCGGGGCTTGGTCGCATGCCTCATTGTGACCTCGCCGGTGCGGTCACGCCGTGGTCCGGCGGCCGGTTGGCGCGTCGGACCGGCAGCCGTTGGCGCGTCGGTCGCCGGTACACCGCCGCCGGTCCACCGGTCGCCGGCACGGCAGCCGTTCAGCTCGCGGAGCCGACCAGGACCGCCAGGCCGGCCACGACGCCCGCGTAGGCGAGCACCAGCAGCAGGCCGCAGAGGAGCAGCAGCCAGCCGGTGAGGATGGCGAGCAGGGCGAGCCCGCGGTCGCGGCCGCCCAGGCGCTTGCCGCGGCGGCGGCCGAGGTGCCCGGCCGGGATGGCGACGAGCCCGCACACGAACACGCCGAACGTGTAGAAACCGCCGTACATCAGCCAGAAGATCGGGGTCACGAAGACGGCCACGACCAGGCTGACGCCCATGGCGGCGGACCAGAAGCTGACCCGGGCGGGCGTGTTGCGGGCTCCGGTCGACGGCGCTCCGGTCGCCGATGTGGCGGTCGACGGCGCTTCGGTCGCCGGTGCGGCGGTCGGTTGGGTGCTGCTGGTCATGGTGGATCGTCCCCTCGGTTCGGTGAGCCACCCTACGAGAGGGGCCGCCCTGGTCGGCGGGGCCCCGGGTCCGACGGCCCGGCGGAGCGACAAGAAGAAGGGCGGATCATCCCACTACTAGCTGATTCGGGTTATTTCAGACCATTTATGTATCCGATGAGGCCTATGATCCACTCTCTGTGACCACACGTCAGAACAGCTCAGCAGACCAGGAGTCAGCCGCCGTGGTCATCCTCGGCGCGGGACCGGCCGGGCTGACCCTCGGGAACCTCCTCCATGCGCACGGGATCGACTGCGTCGTCCTCGAACGCTCCGACCGGGCCGCCCTGGGAGCCCGGGCCAGGGCCGGCTTCCTCGCGGCGAACACCGTCCGCACGCTCGAACGCCACGGCCTCGCCGACGGCCTGCGCCGCCACGGCCGCCCGCACGGCGTGTGCGAGTTCCGCACCGACGGCGGCCGCTTCCGCCTGGACTACGGCTCCCTCGGGCGCCGTGAGCTGCACACCGTCTACCCCCAGCAGGACCTCGTCGCGGACCTGCTGACGCACTACCTGGACGCCGGCGGCCGGATCAGCTTCGGCACCGAGGCGCTGGCCGTGCACGACGCCGACGGCGTCCGGCCCGTCGTCGCCGCGCGCGACGCGCACGGCCGCCCCGCCCGGTGGCAGGCCCGCTACGTGGCCGGGTGCGACGGCCGGCACGGCGCGGCCCGGCGCTCGCTGCCCCCGACCGCCCTGCGCCACCAGTGCGACCACGGCGTCAGCTGGCTCGGCCTGCTCGCCGAGGCGCCCCCGAGCCTCGACGCCGTCGGCTACGCGACCCACCGGAGCGGCTTCGCCGGACACATGGCCCGCACCCCCGAGGTGACCCGCTACTACCTGCAGTGCGAGCGCGGCACCCCGGCCGACGCCTGGACCGACGAGCAGGTCTGGGACCGCCTCGACCTGCGGATGCGCGCCGCCGACCACGGGCCGCTGCGCCGCGGCAGGATCCTCCGGCGCACCGTCGTCGACCTCTCCTCCGACGTCGTCGAACCGCTGCGCCACGGTTCGCTGCTGCTGGCCGGGGACGCCGCGAGCCTGATCAGCCCCTCCGCCGCGAAGGGCGCCAACCTTGCGGTGCTGGAGGCCGAACTCCTCGCCGAGGCCCTCGTCGGCGACCTCGCCCACGGCGACGCCACGGCGCTGGAGCGGTACTCGCGACGCTGCCTGGCCCACATCTGGCGCGCACAGGAGTTCTCGCGCTGGATGATCCGGCTGCTGCACGCCGCCCCCGGCACGGACGGCGAATCGTTCTTCCACGAATCGCTGCGCCGCTCGCGCCTGGACTCGCTGCGCACCTCGCGCGCCCATCAGGACTGGTTCGCCGAGAACTACGTCGGCGTGTGACCTTCCGCCCGCTCTCTCCCCGCACCCCTCTCCCCGCACCCTCACCCCCGGGTCATGGCGGTCCGAACCGGCGTGACCCGACCACCGGAAAGTGATGCCCCGCGATGACGGCGACACCCCCGGACCACGCGACACCCCTGGACCACGCGACGACAGTCCCGGACGAGGCGACAGTCCCGGACGACGCGGCCCGCCTGCGCGAGGCGGCCGCGTTCGTCGAGGAACAGGACACCGCCACCCTGCTCCGACTTCTGCTGCCCGGCCTCGACGGTCCGGAGCTGCGGGCGCTGGCCGACCACTGCCGGTTCGCGCACGCCGCGCTGCTCGTCTTCCCGCCCGACGCCGCCACGCTGCGCGCCCACCTGGCCGCCTGCGGGCTGGACCCGGACACGCCGTCCTACCCGAGCACCGTGGTGCGGGGGCGCCTGGCCCGTCGGCACGGCCTCGACGAAGCCGGGCTCGACGTCAGGATCGTGCGCCCGCCGGTACCCGGGCCGCACCGGGAGCGGACCGTCGAGGTGTTCGCCCTGCCCGTGCCGCCGGGCTCGGACCTGGCCGCCGTCGCCGCGTACGAGCGCGCACACCGGGAGGAGGCGCACCTCGCCTTCGAGGTGGCCCGCCCGGACGCCCTGGTGCTGGGCGGCCTGTGCTCGCTGCTGACCCGGCACGGCGCGGCACCGGACGGCGGCGGCCACAACCCGCACGAGGACGCGACGGTCCTCTACTTCACCGCTCCCGCGCACACCGCGGCCGGGTACCGGCGGGTGGAGCTCCACGCCGCGGGCAACCACCCCGCCGTGCTCGCCGCCCACCTGGGCGCGGACGGCCGGGAGCACGCGGACGGCCGGGAGCATGCAGACCGCCCGGACGCCGCGGACGGCACCGACCCGGCGCACCGGCCGGCCGAGGACCTCCTGCGGATGCTGACCGGCGCGTGGACGACGCAGGCCCTCGCCGTGTGCGCGCAACTGCGGCTGCCCGACGCCCTGGACGCCCACACGCCGGCCGGACCGCACACGCTCGCCCGGGCCGTCGGCGCCGACCCGGGCAGCCTGGCCACGCTGTTGCGCTACCTCGCGATGGTGGGCGTGACGGCCCGGGACGGGGACGGCTTCCGGCTCACCGAGCTCGGCGCCCTGCTGCGCAGCGACGCCCCCGGCTCGATGCGGTCGCTGGCCCTGATGTACGGCGGCCCGTTCTACCGCTCCTTCGCGGCCCTGGGCCACACCGTCCGCACCGGCGAGGTCGGCTTCGACCACCTCTTCGGCGAGAACCACTTCGACCACTTCGCCCGCGACCCGGAGCTCGCCGACCTGTTCGACCAGTCCATGGCCGCGAGTTCGCGGATGTTCGAGCCGCTGCCCGCGCACCCGGTCCTCGCCGGCACGGACGGGGCGCCCCGCCCCCGGACCGTCGTCGACGTCGCCGGCGGCAACGGTGAACTCCTCGGGCTGGTCCTCGCCGCGCACCCGCACCTGCGCGGCGTCCTGCTGGAGCGCCCGCACGCCGTGGAGGCCGCGCGCCGCCGGCTCGACGCGGCCGGCTGCGGAGACCGGTGCGACTACCGCAGCGGTGACTTCGCGGACGTCCCGCCGGGCGCCGACGTCTACCTCCTGTCCCGGGTGCTGCACGACTGGGACGACGCGCGCTGCCGCGAGATCCTGCGCCACTGCGCCCGCGCCATGCCCGCCCACGCCGACCTGCTGGTCGTCGAACGCCTGCTGCCGGCGGACGGCTCGACGTCGCTGGCCACCGCGTGGGACCTCCACATGATGTGCAACACCGGGGGCCGGGAACGCGACGCCGACGACTACGGCCGGCTGTTCGCCGACGCCGGGCTGCGCCTCGTGGACCACGCGCCGCTGCCCCTGGGCGCCGCCGTCCTGCACGTCCGTAGGACGGCTGCGCCCGCCGGCCCGCCGCTGCCGCAGCAGGAAGACCGACGCGAGGACCGACGGGAGGCGCGGCGGGAGGCGCGGTGCGTCCCGGCGCACGGCGGGCGGGGGCCGGAGGCGGGACCGTTCCTGCCATGACCTGTGGCGTGGATCAGACCGCCAAGTGAGCAAAGATGATCAAGGAACACCAAGCGCACCGAGGTTGAACAACAAGCTGAGCCGGACGGTCAGCCGGGGCTGCGGGCCGGCTGCAACGACCCGCGGTCAGGTCCCGGTCCTCGTCATGGCCGGCGCCGACAGCCAGTTCTGGCCCAGCACCCACGCCGAGGCCAGCCGCCCTCAACCCCCGCGCCACCGCCGCCGTCATCCCCGACATCGGCCACACCACGCACGTCGACCAACCCGACGCCGTCAACCGGCAGTTGCTCGCCTTCGCCGCCACCTTGCGCTGAACCCGGCGTGAAAGATCCGCGAGTCGCTGTTTCGCGGACCCGGCGCGCCGCCCACCGCGCGGTCATCGACTCCGTGGAAGCCCACCGGTGTGAGAACAGCTCCGGCACACGGCCGGGGCCGGGCGCGGGTGTGGCCGGGGCAGGCGCGGCGTCACCAGTGCACCATCCGGTTGGCGCTGCCCTCCCCGGAGCGGGCCGGGGTGTTGTCGCGGGCCCTGACGCGGAAACAGCTCCAGGTCGGCGGTGGACCTCGCCGGCACCCGGGCCCGGACCGTCGTGGACCGGTCCGCCTCCGCCACCCGCAGTGACCGCCCGGTCGTCCGGTCGTCCGGGAAGGCCGCCGGGCCCCGGGGAGCGGTGGCCGCTCGGATCGCCGCAGGCGTGACGGGCGAGGAGACTGGCCGGAGGGGGTGGTGCCCGGGAGCAGTCGGAAGGACGGGAGATGATCATGCGAAAGGGAATATTCACCGTGCTGTCGCTCGCGACGGCCGGTGCACTGGCGGCCGGGGTGAGCGCGGTGCCGGCGCAGGCGCAGACACCGTCGCCGGTCGTCGTCACGCAGAGCACCGGTGC
Source organism: Kitasatospora sp. NPDC059599 (assembly GCF_042735125.1). Taxonomy (NCBI): domain Bacteria; kingdom Bacillati; phylum Actinomycetota; class Actinomycetes; order Kitasatosporales; family Streptomycetaceae; genus Kitasatospora; species Kitasatospora sp. NPDC059599. Next base: position 28,143 of record NZ_JBHWCL010000076.1, read on the forward strand.
GTCGCTGCCGGTGAACACGGCGCTGCCCCTCAAGGCCGTCGAACGGTTCTTCCCCGAGGTCACCCAGGTCGTCAGCGTCGGCCCGGACAGCACCGCCGTCGGCCGGCCCACGGCCACCGTCGCGGTGGTGTTCGCCGACCCGACCGGAATGATGAAGGTCACGATCTCTGCCGACCTCTACGGCAGCGCCTCCGCCGCAACGGCCGCCTTCCGGCAGGCCTCCCGGGCTGCCGGCGCCGTCCCGGGCTTCACACCGCTGACCACACCGAGCCTCGGCACGGCAACCACCGGCGGCACCGTCACCATGGACGGCGAGACGCACATCGGCATCGGCGTGCTGGACGGCAGCCACATCATCGGCGTGACCCTGGCCGGCTTCGACGCCACCCCGGCCAACACCGCCCGCCTCGTCGCCCTCGTGCGCGCGACAGTCACCGCTGCCGATGCGGCCGTGGGCGCCGCCACGACCGCCGCGCGGTAGCCGACCCCGAGGCGGCTGCCGACTCCTGGCGGTCACTCCGCCACCGGTCACGCCACTCACTCAGCCGCTGTCCCCGGGTGACTTCGGTGAGCGGCCGGAAGAGGGCGGTGTTCCGCAGGTGACCCGGTTCTATGTGTGCCCCGACTGCGGTCTGCCCGGCTCGCCGGGGCCGGAGGGTCGGGTGCCGATGCGGGCCCACTCGTCCGGGAGTCGGCTCACCGGGTCCGGCGGAGTCCAGGCCGAGTCCGCCGTCAGGCGGCGGCGCAGCACCAGGGTGGCGAGGAGGAGGAGGAGCCCGGCCGCGTAGGCGCCCAGTACGGCGAGGTTGCCCCGGATGTCGGTCAACCCGCCGTGGTGCGAGAGTAGTTGTGTCCAGGAGTCCACGGCCCAGGACTGCGGGACGACGTGCCCGGCGGCGCGCAGCCGGCCCGGGACCAGGGCGAGCGGCCAGATGCAGCCGCCGAGCATGTCGAGCAGCCGTTCGGCGATCCGGGACCTGTCGGGGTGCCCATCCGGGTTTCAGACGGTGTGCAGGCCCTGTGCGGCGAAGATCGCCCGGGCCTCCGCGATCTGCTCCGGCGAGGGCACCGGGGTGTCGGCGAGGGGGAAGTCGAGCCCGAGGGCGCGCCACTTGGCGGCGCCGAGTCTGTGGAAGGGCAGGACGTCGACCCGGGTGACGTTGCCGAGCGAGGCGGCGAAGGTGGCGATGCCCCCGATGTTCGAGGTGGGGTCGGTCAGGTTCGGCACGAGAACGAACCGCAGCCAGACCTCCTTGCCCAGGTCGGCCAGGCGGCGGGCGAAGTCGAGCGTGGGGCCGAGCCGCTGTCCCGTCAGGTGCCGGTAGAGGGCGCGGTCCCAGGACTTGATGTCGAGCAGGACGAGGTCGGTGTCGGCGAGCAGCGCGTCGTCGGCGCGGGCGCCGAGGAAGCCGGAGGTGTCCAACGCGGTGTGCAGTCCGAGTTCGTGCCTGAACCGGTGCAGCAGCTCGCCGGTGAGGGCGGGTTGGAGGAGCGGCTCGCCGCCGCTGACGGTGGCGCCGCCGCCGGAGGCACGGATGAAGTCGGTGTACTTGGCGGCCTCGCGCACGATCTCCTCGGCCGAGCAGGGGCGGCCGTGGCGCATGGAGCGGGTGTCGGGGTTGTGACAGTACAGGCAGCGCAGCGGGCAGCCGGCCAGGAAGGTGACGAAGCGGGTGCCGGGGCCGTCCACTCCGGTGGACAGGTCCCAGGAGTGCAGCATGCCGGTGACCGGCTGCGGGGCGGCGGCCATGGGGGTGTGCTCCTTCTGCGGGGCGGCGCGGTGCCGGCGCCGGTGGTCGGGGAGGCGTCGGCACCGCGAGCGAGTGGGGCTACAGCGCGTCGTGGAAGGTGCGGCCGATCACGTCCAGCTGCTGTTCGCGGGTGAGCCGGACGAAGTTGACCGCGTAGCCGCTGACCCGGATGGTGAGCTGCGGGTACTTCTCCGGGTGGGCCATGGCGTCGAGGAGGGTGTCCCGGTCGAGGACGTTGACGTTCATGTGGAAGCCGTGGCAGCTGGTGTAGCCGTCCAGCACCCCGACCAGGTTGCGGACCCGCTCCTCGGGGGTGCGGCCGAGCGCGTCCGGGGTGACGGTGTTGGTGAGGGAGATGCCGTCCTCGGCGTGTTCGTACGGGAGCTTCGCGACCGACAGCGCCGCGGCCACGTAGCCGTGGACGTCGCGCCCGTTCATCGGGTTGGCACCGGGTGAGAACGGCTCGCCCGCTCGCCGTCCGTCCGGGGTGTTGCCGGTCTTCTTGCCGTAGACGACGTTGGAGGTGATGGTGAGCACGGACTGGGTGTGCTCGGCGCCCCGATAGGCGGGGTGCTTGCGCACCTTCGCCATGAAGTCCTCGACCAGCCGGACCGCGATGGCGTCCGCCCGGTCGTCGTTGTTGCCGTACGCCGGGTAGTCGCCGTCGACCAGGTAGTCGGTGACCAGGCCGGTCTCGTCCCGCACCGGGGTGACCTCGGCGTACTTGATGGCTGACAGCGAGTCGGCGGCGACCGCGAGGCCGGCGATTCCGCAGGCCATGGTGCGCCGGACGTCCCGGTCGTGCAGGGCCATCTCGATCCGCTCGTAGGCGTACTTGTCGTGCATGTAGTGGATGACGTCGAGTGCGTGGACGTACGTCCCGGCGAGCCAGTCCAACTGCTCGTCGAAGCGGGCCGTCACCTCGTCGTAGTCGAGGACGTCCCCGCCGACGGGGGTCGTGGCCGGGCCGACCTGGAGGCCGGACCGCTCGTCCCGGCCGCCGTTGATCGCGTAGAGCAGGGTCTTGGCGAGGTTGACCCGGGCGCCGAAGAACTGCATCTGCTTTCCGACCTCCATCGCGGAGACGCAGCAGGCGATCGCGGTGTCGTCGCCGAAGCGCGGGCGCGTCAGTTCGTCGGACTCGTACTGGACCGAGGAGGTGTCGATGGATACGCGGGCGCAGAACTCCTTGAAACCCCGGGGCAGGTGCGGGGACCAGAGGACCGTCATGTTCGGTTCGGGGGCCGGGCCCAGGTTGTAGAGGGTCTGCAGGTAGCGGAAGGAGGTCCGGGTGACGAGGGTGCGGCCGTCGGTGCCGATGCCGCCGATCGATTCGGTGACCCAGGTCGGGTCCCCGGAGAACAGCTCGTCGTACTCGGGGGTGCGCAGGAAGCGGACGATCCGCAGCTTGATGACGAAGTCGTCCACCAGTTCCTGGGCCTGCTGTTCGTCGAGGAGCCCGGCCGCGAGGTCGCGCTGGAGGTAGACGTCGAGGAAGGTCGAGGTGCGGCCGAGCGACATGGCCGCGCCGTTCTGCTCCTTGACCGCCGCCAGGTAGGCGAAGTAGAGCCACTGGACCGCCTCACGGGCGGTGGCGGCCGGGCCCGAGATGTCGTGCCCGTAGGCCGAGGCCATCTCCTTGAGCTCCCCCAGGGCCCGTACCTGTTCGGCGAGTTCCTCGCGCTGGCGGATGGTCTCCTCCAGCCGCGCCGGATCGGTGGGTGCGGCGTCCAGCTCGGCCTTCTCGGCTCGCTTGGCCGCGACCAGCCGGTCCACGCCGTAGAGGGGGACCCGGCGGTAGTCGCCGATGATCCGGCCGCGCCCGTAGGCGTCCGGAAGGCCGGTGATGACGCCGGCCTTGCGGGCCGCGAGGATCTCGGGCGTGTAGGCGTCGAACACGCCATCGTTGTGGGTCTTGCGGTACCGGGTGAAGACCTTCTCCAGCTCCGGGTCGACCGGGTAGCCGTAGGTCCGCAGCGCGCCCGCCACCATGCGCCAGCCGCCGTACGGCATGATCGCCCGCTTCAGCGGGGCGTCGGTCTGCAGGCCGACGATCAGCTCCCTCTCCCGGTCGATGTATCCGGGCGCGTGCGCGGTGATGCCGGCCGGGACGTCGTACGCGACGTCGTACACGCCTCGGGCGCGCTCCTCGGGGAAGCGGGCGGTGATCTGCCGCCACACCTCGGTGGTCCGCTCGGTCGGGCCGGCCAGGAAGGCGGCGTCGCCCTCGTACGGGGTGTGGTTGTGCCGGATGAAGTCGCGGACGTCGACGGTGTCCCGCCACGGTCCGCTCCGGAAGCCGTTCCAGGCGATGGCGGTCCGCTCGTGCTGCGAGGCGGTCATCTCGGTGTCCTCTCAGGCCTGGTCGCCGTAGTAGGCCCGGCGCATCAGCTGCTGCAGGTCGGCGAGCATCGGCATCCGGGGGTTGGCGGGGGCGCACTGGTCCTCGTAGGCGTTCATGGCCTGCTGGGGGAGGGCCGCCAGGAATGCGGCCTCGTCGACTCCGGCCGCCTTGAAGGAGCGCGGGATGCCGGCCCGGTCCCGCAGGTCCTCGACCGCCGCGGCGAGGGACTCGACGCCCTGCTCGGGGGTGTCGGCCGGCAGGCCGAGCATCCGGGCGATCGCCTGGTAGCGCTCGGGGGCGGTGTAGCTCCCGTACTTGGGCCAGCCGGTGACCTTGGCCGGGGCGGAGCCGTTCCAGCGGATCACGTGCGGCAGCAGCAGGGCGTTGGTGCGGCCGTGGGCGAGGTGGAAGGTCGCGCCGAGGGTGTGGGCCATGGCGTGTACGGCGCCGAGGAAGGCGGAGCCGAAGGCCATTCCGGCGATCGTGCCGGCGTTGTGCATCCGCTCGCGGGCGAAGGGGTCGGCTGGCCCGTTCAGCACCGCGCGCTCCAGGTTGTCGAAGATCAGCCGGATGCCCTGGAGCGCGAGTCCGTCGGTGAAGTCGTTGGCGTAGACGGACACGTAGGTCTCGATGCAGTGGGTGAGCGCGTCGAAGCCGGTGTCCGCGGTCACGTGCTTCGGCAGGTCGGTGGTCAGCGCCGGGTCCACGATGGCCACGCTCGGGGTGAGCGCGTAGTCCGCGAGCGGGTACTTCTGGCCGGTGGCGGTGTCGGTGATCACCGCGAAGGGGGTGACCTCGCTCCCGGTGCCCGAGGTGGTCGGGATGCACACCAGCTTCGCCTTCTCACCGAGGTCGGGGAAGGTGAAGGCGCGCTTGCGGATGTCGAAGAACTTCTCCTTCAGGTCCGCGAACTCGACCTCCGGGTGCTCGTACATCAGCCACATCACCTTGGCCGCGTCCATCGGCGAGCCACCGCCCAGCGCGACGATGGTGTCCGGCTCGAACTCGCGCATCAGGGCGGCGCCCTTGCGCACGGTGTCGATGCTCGGATTGGGCTCGACGTCGTCGATCACCCTCACCTCGACCGGGTCCTGGCGGCGGTCGAGCACGCCCCGGATCCGCTCCAGATGGCCGATGTCCACCATGGTCCGGTCGGTCACGACGACGATGCGGTGCGCACGGGGCATGCTCGCCAGGTACTTCACCGAGTTGCGCTCGAAGAAGATCTTCGGCGGAACCTTGAACCACTGCATGTTGGTGTTGCGCCGCCCGATCCGCTTGATGTTGACGAGGTTCAGCGCCGAGACGTTCCCGGAGACCGAGTTGTGTCCGTAGCTGCCGCAGCCCAGGGTCAGCGAGGGCGTGAAGGCGTTGTAGACGTCGCCGATGCCGCCCTGCGAGCTGGGCGCGTTCCAGATGATCCGGCAGGCCTTGACCGCGTGCCCGAACTCCTCGACGAACGCCGCGTCCTCGGTGTGCACCGCCGCCGAGTGCCCGAGGCCGTTGAACTCCACCATGGCGGAGGCCAGTTCGACGCCTTCCGCGCGGGACCGGGCGGTGAGGACGGCCAGGACCGGGCAGAGCTTCTCCCGGGTCAGCGGCTCCGAGGGCCCGACCCGCTCGCAGTCGACGAGGATCACCGAGGTGTCGGCCGGCACCTCGAAGCCCGCCGCCTCCGCGACCTGCGTCGCCGAGCGGCCCACCACCTCGGCGTTCAACCGGTCGCCGGCGCACGCCGTCCCCTCCCCGGCCCCGAACAGGTACCGCTCCAGCAGCACCTTCTCGTCGGCGCTCGCGTGGTGCGCCTTGAGCGTCCGGAACTCGGCGAGTGCCGCCTCCCGGATCTCCGCGTCCAGGACGACGGCCTGCTCGGAGGCGCAGATCATGCCGTTGTCGAAGGACTTCGACAGCACGATGTCGTTCACCGCCCGCTTCAGGTCCGCGCTCCTCTCCACGTACGCGGGGACGTTGCCCGCGCCGACGCCCAGCGCCGGCTTGCCGCAGGAGTACGCGGCCCGCACCATCGCGTTGCCGCCGGTGGCCAGGATGGTGGCGACGTCCGGATGGTTCATCAGGGCGTGGGTGGCATCCATCGACGGTTCCGCGATCCACTGGATGCAGTGCGCCGGGGCGCCGGCTGCCACCGCCGCGTCCCGGACGATCCTGGCCGCCTCGGCCGAGCAGCGCTGAGCCGACGGGTGGAAGGCGAACACGACCGGGTTGCGGGTCTTGAGGGCGAGCAGGCACTTGAAGATCGTGGTGGAGGTCGGATTGGTCACCGGGGTGATGCCGGCGACCACCCCCACCGGCTCGGCGATCTCCACGACGCCGTCGATCTCGTCGCGGTGCACCACCCCGACCGTCCTGGTCCGGGCCATCACGTGGGTGACGTTCTCGCACGCGAAGACGTTCTTCACCGCCTTGTCCTCGAAGACCCCGCGCCCGGTCTCCGCCACGGCCAGCACGGCGAGCCCGGTGTGCTCGGCCAGCGCCGCCAGCGAGGCCTTCCTGACGATGTGGTCGACCTGTTCCTGGGTGAACGGGGCGTACTCCCGCAGGGCCTCCAGGGCGGAGGCGACCAGTGCGTCGACGGCGGTGGGCGGCTGGGGCGTGAGGCTGGGAAGGCTGTTGCTCGCGGGAGCCGCCTTCGACTCGTGTTGCGGGCGACGTGCCATGGTGGACCACCTCTCCGGATCTCGTCCGTGCTCGGGGCGCCGGGCGGGTGCCGTGCGCCTTCTCCTCAAGACTTCCTCGCGCGGCGCGCCGGGGGATCCGACCAATGGGACCCGCTTGCGGCCGAAGGTCCCGGGCCCGGCGCGCGGTCGGTCCCGGGGCCGGGGCCCGGTGAGCGCTTCAGTCGTGCGGTACGACGGCGACCGGGCCGTGGGCGTGGTGGAGCACCGACTGGGCCACCGGCCCCAGCCGCGGTCCGACCACCGGATGCCTCGGGGCCCGCCGGCCGAGGACGGTCAGCGAGGCGGTGCGGGACGCCTCCACGAGCATCCTGCTCGCGCTCCAGGCGCACACCTCGACCTCGGTGCGGACCTCGGGGAACTCGTCCTGCCAGCGCGTCAGGGCGTCCTGCAGCCGCACCTGTTCGGCGACCGCCAGGGACTCCCCGATCTCCCGCTGCTCCACCGGCGCCGCCGTCGTGTACGGGCCTCGGAAGGTGTCCCGGCTCTCCATCACCTTCAGGGCGGCGCCGGTGCCGGCCGCGTGCCGGAACGCGAAGGCGAGCACCGCGTCGCACGGCCGGTCGCCCTCGACGCCCACGACGACGGGCCCGGGCTCCGCAGCCGGTCCGGCGGTCCCGGTCCCAGCGTCCGATCCGGCGCGGACCAGCACCACCGGGCCGTGCGCGTGGGCGGCGGCGCGCAACCCGACCGAACCGACCAGGAGGTCGGCGAATCCGCCCAGCCCGCGCGAGCCCAGGACCAGAACCGCGGCCCGCCGGGCGGTGGCGGCCAGCGCGTAGGCCGGGTTCCCGGGGACGGTCTCGCAGGAGACCTCCAGGCCGGGCAGCTCGGCCGCGATCCGGTCCCGGATCGCGACCACCGGGCCCGGCAGCGCACTGCCGCCGCCGAGGTCGCGGTCGAGCGCGTCCACCTCGCCGCCGGCGACGAGGACCATCCGCAGCGCGAGCCCGTTCCGGTGGGCCTCCCGGGCGGCCCACTCGGCCGCCGCCGCGCTTTCTGACGAGCCGTCGATCCCCACCACCACGCTGTGCGACATCGTTCTGACCTCCCCGGTCGATGGAGGACCGCGACACCCGTGGGCGCGGTCCCGTCCGGCGACCAGAATCCCGTTGTGCCGGTGGCCGGCCACAGGGGTCGAGCAGCCCCACCTCGGTGCCGAAGGTCCCGGGATCCGGCGGTCTCTGCGAGAATCGGCCGCGACTTCGGCGATGAGGAGGGGCCCGTGAGCGGCGAGACGATGCGGTCACGGATGCCGCAACTGCGGCTGGACGAGCTGTTGGAGGAGCTCCAGTCGCGGATCGACGCGGCCCGCGGCACCCGGGACCGGGTGCACAGCCTGCTGGAGGCGGTGCTGTCGGTCGGCCGGGAGCTGGACCTGACACAGGTGCTGCGGCGGATCGTGGAGGCCGCCGCCGTCCTGGTCGACGCGCGGTACGCGGCGCTCGGCGTGATCGGGCCGGACGGGGAGACGCTGTCGCAGTTCCTCACGGTGGGCCTGTCGGAGGAGGAGATCGCCCGGATCGGCCCCTACCCGACCGGCCGGGGCCTGCTGGGGGAACTGATCCACCGTCCGGCGCCGCTGCAGCTGGCCGATCTCTCCGAGCATCCGTCGTCGGTGGGCTGCCCGGCGCACCACCCGGTGATGCGGACCTTCCTGGGCGTGCCGGTGCGCGTGCGCGAGGAGGTCTTCGGCAACCTCTACCTGACCGACAAACGGGGCGGCGAGGAGTTCGACGCCGAGGACGAGGCGGTGATCTCCACCCTGGCCGTGGCCGCGGGGGTGGCGATCGACAACGCCCGGCTGTACGAGGAGGCCCAGCGCCAGCAGCGCTGGCTGAGCGCGAGCGCCGAGATCACCCGCGCCCTGTTGTCCGGCGGATCCCGGTCCGAGGTGATCGGGCTGATCGCGCAGCGGGCGAGGGAGATCACCGGCGCCGAGCTGGCCGACGTCTCCGTGCCGGTGGCCGGTACCGACACGGTCCGCGTGGAGCTGGCACTGGGCGGGGACGTGGACGGCCGGGAGGGCCTGGTGGTTCCCCTGGAAGGGTCGCTGTCGGGGACGGCCTGCGCCTCCGGGGTGTCGGTGACCACCGCGGATCTGGCCGGTGACCCCCGGCTGTCCGCCGAGCCGCGCCGGTTCGCCGGGCTCGGACCGGCGGTCGCGGTCCCCCTGGGCCGGGCGGAGGGACAGATCGACGGTGTGCTGCTGCTGGCCAGGGAGACCGGCCGGCCCGAGTTCACCGACCGGGAGATCGGCCCGCTGCTGGGCTTCGCCGACCAGGCCGCGCTGGCCCTGGAGCTGGCGGAACGCCGCCGCGACGTCGAGCAGTTGGCGATGCTGGAGGACCGGGACCGGATCGCGCGAGACCTGCACGACCTGGCCATCCAGCGACTGTTCGCGACGGGGATGACGCTGCAGAGCGCGGCCCGGGTCATCGACCATCCCGGCGCCTCCGACCGGGTGCTGCGCGCGGTGGGGGACCTGGACGAGACCATCAAGATCATCAGGTCGACGATCTTCGGTCTGAGGGCGCGGGAGGAGAAGGGCGGCCACGGCCTGCGGTCGCGCGTGGTGCGGGTGGCCGAGGAGGCGCAGGCGGCGCTCGGGTTCCCGCCCAGGCTGAGCATGGAGGGCCTGCTCGACACGGACGTGCCCGCGGAGGTGGCCGACCACGTGGTGGCGGTCCTGGGGGAGGCGCTGAGCAACGCGGCCCGGCACGCGCGGGCCGGGCGGGTCGAGGTGGTCCTGCAGGCGACCGGGTCGCGGGTGGTGCTCACGGTGCAGGACGACGGGGTGGGCATCCCGGAACAGGGGCGGCGCAGCGGGCTGCGCAATCTCGCGGAGCGGGCCGAGACCCTGGGGGGCGCCTTCGAGCTGGCCTCTCCGGAGGCCGGCGGCACCAGGTTGTCCTGGTCGGCGCCCCTGGGACACTGACCCGGCCTCGCGCACCGCGCCCGTCGTGCCGGCCGCATGCCGGAGGCGGTGCTCGGGTCAGCGTCGGACCACCTGGTTCGGAGCGAACAGGCGGCCGCTCACCAGTTCGGGAAGGATGCGGACGGTGACCGTCCCGGCCGGCCCGGTCGGCGTCCGGTCGGGTGTGACGTCGGCGCGGCCGAGGACCGTCACGCTCCAGCCGGCGCCGTCCGCCGCGTCGAGTTCTCCGGCCTCGAAGGCCACCAGCGCGCCGGAGACCGCCCGGACCAGCTCGGACTCGGCGGCGGTGCTCAGCAGTACGCTTCCGTCGGCCCCGAGCCGGTAGCGGGCGGGGCGGACGGCGGGCAGGGCGCCGACGGTGTAGACGACCCGGCCGACCGAGAGGCCGGCGAGGAGCCGTCGGCACTCTCGCCCGTCCAGTGGCGTGGTGTCAGGTGTCATGGCATCGATGGTGTCGCCGCATCGGGCACCGGGGGAGGGGCCGTTGGTCCCCGGCGAGGATGCCGACCGGACCCGGCCGGGGCGACCGGTGCCCCGGGGCGGCCGGTTCAGCGGCCGGGCCGGGCGGTCGGCTGCCCGTGGGGACCCAGGGTCTGGGTGGCGATCAGGGCGGCCTGGACGCGCCGTTCCACGCCGAGTTTGGCCAGCAGGCGGGAGATGTGGTTCTTGACGGTCTTCTCGGCGAGATAGAGCCGCTGACCGATCTGGCGGTTGGTGAGCCCCTCGCCGACCAGGGCGAGGACCTCCCGCTCCCGTTCGGTGAGCTGGGGCAGGTCGGAGCGCTGCTCGGTGACGGCGTCGCCGCGCAGGCGGGCCATCAGCCGGGTGGCGGCGCCGGGGTCGAGCATCGACTGGCCGGAGGCGACCGTGCGCACGGCGGAGACCAGGTCGGTTCCGCTGATCTGCTTGAGGACGTAGCCGGCGGCCCCGGCCATGATGGCGTCCAGGAGGGCCTCCTCGTCGTCGAACGAGGTGAGGATCAGACAGGCCAGTTCGGGCATGCGGGAGCGCAGTTCGCGGCAGACCGTCACGCCGTCGCCGTCCGGCAGCCGCATGTCGAGGACGGCGACGTCGGGCCGGAGCGCGGGGACCCGGGTGAGCGCCTGCTCGACCGTGGCGGCCTCGCCGATCACCTGGAGGTCCGGCTCGGCGTCCAGCAGGTCGTGCACGCCACGGCGGACCACCTCGTGGTCGTCCAGCAGGAACACCCTCACCGAGCCGTTCGTCCCAGCCGCCGAACTCTCCGTCATCACCGCTCCAACCCCGTGGGCCCGCCCCGGTGGCAGGCTGTGTGAAACCTACGCGAAGTCTGGCGTGACCGGGACAGTTTCGACAGGGCCGTCCGGCCCTGTTCGTTCCGGCCCTGTTCGCTCCGATCGTGTTCGTTCCGGCCCAGGGAGCGGGCCGTGCGCCCGCGTGCGCCACCTCGACGGGTCGACCGCGGCGGGCCGGCGCCGGACCCCGGTGGTCCCGGGGTGATCCGGGACCACCGGGGAGACGGACCGGGACCGCGGGCACGGGCGACAGGGACCGTCGGCCCCTGGGACGGAACCTCCCGGCGGACCCAGGATCTTCCTCGGCGAGCGGTGGGCAAGGCCGCCCGCACCTTCCACCCCGATCGAGGAGCACCCTCATGTCCGCACCCGACCACCCGGATCCACCGGCCGCCGCCGCGGCCCCGGGGCAACGGAGAACCGACACACGATTCGGGCTGCCCGCCGCGACCGCGCTGGTCGTCGGCAGCATCATCGGGACCGGGGTGTTCGCCCTGCCGTCCGCGCTCGCTCCCTACGGGCCGATCGCCCTGGTGGCGTTCGTCGCCGTGACCGTCGGCGCCCTCGCACTGGCGGTGGTGTTCGGGCGACTGTCCGAGCGGGTGCCGGGCAGCGGCGGTCCGTACGTCTACGCCCGGGAGGCCTTCGGCGAGTTCGCCGGGTTCCTGACCGCCTGGTCCTACTGGATCACCGCCTGGGCGGGCAACGCGGCCATCGTGGTGGCCTGGGTCGGCTACGTCGAAGTGTTCGTGAACAAGGGCCACCACACCTGGGCCTCGATCACGATCGCGCTGGCCGGGCTCTGGCTGCCCGCGGCCGTCAACCTGACGGGCGTACGGAACATCGGCGCGTTCCAGGTCGTCACCACCGTGCTCAAGTTCCTGCCGTTGGGCTTCATGGCGACCGCCGGACTGCTGTTCGTCAAGTCCGGCAACCTCGGGGCCTTCAACGCGAGCGGGGGCTCGGCCATCGGCGCGATCTCGGCGGCGGGCGCCATCGCTCTCTTCAGCTACATCGGCCTGGAGACCGCCTCGGTCGCCGCCGGCCGGGTCCGGGACCCGAAGCGCAACGTGCCCCGGGCGACCGTCTACGGCACCCTGGCCTGCGCCGCGATCTACCTGCTCGGCACCCTGGCCGTCTTCGGCACCGTCCCGCACGGCCGACTCGTCGGCTCCACCGCACCGTTCACCGACGCCTTCAACACCATCGCCGGCGGCACCTGGGCCGGGAACCTGGTCGCCGCCGCCGCGATCGTCTCCGGCCTCGGGGCACTCAACGGCTGGACGCTGATCTGCGCCGAGATGCCGCTCGCGGCAGCCCGGGACGGACTGTTCCCGCCCGCCTTCGCCAAGGTCCGGGGACACGGCCAGGTGCCCGTCTTCGGCATCGTGTCGGCCACCCTGCTCGCGTCGCTGCTCACCGTGGTCAGCTACACGCAGTTCACCAAGGTCTTCACCGAGATCGTGCTGCTGAGCGTGCTCACCGCCGTCATCCCCTACCTGGTGTCCGCGGCCGCCCAGTTGCTCTGGCTGGCGCAGCGCGGCCGCGCCGAGCTCGACCGGCGACGGCTGGCCCGGGACGCCACCGTCACCGTCCTCGCCCTGGTGTTCTCCTACTGGTCGATCCAGGGCAGCGGCTACCAGACCGTCTACTACGGCCTGTTCACCGTCCTGCTCGGCATTCCGGTCTACATCTGGCTCAAGCGGGAGCACAGCGGGAACGCCACGGCCCCGGCAGCGCCCCGCGGCCCCGGCACGGCCGACCCCGCACCGGCGGCCCGCACGTCCCACCCCGTCGGCCTGCCGACGATCATCCTCCGCGCGCTGCGCCCGCGGCACCAGCACTGAGAACAAGGAGCACCATCGATGAACACCCTGCGTGTCGACTCCGAAGCCGGCCGCCTGCGCCAGGTCATCCTGCACCGCCCCGGCCTGGAACTCGCCCGGCTCACCCCCCGCAACGTCGACGATCTGCTGTTCGACGACATCCTGTGGGCCAAGCGCGCCCGCGAGGAGCACGACGCCTTCGCCCAGGTGCTGCGCGACCACGGAGTCCGCGTCCACCACTACGCCGACCTGCTCGGCGAGACCCTCGCCCTGCCACCGGCCCGGGCCTGGCTGCTCGGACAGATCGTCACCGAGGCCACCGTCGGGCCCGCCCTGGTCGACCCGGTCCGGGCGCTGTGCGAGGACCTCGACGGCCCGACCCTCGCCGAGTACCTGATCGGCGGCGTCCTCAAGGACGACCTGCCGCTGAAGAGCCCGCACAGCCTGGTCTGGAGCGCGCTGGGGGAGCAGGACTTCGCCCTGCCGCCGCTTCCCAACCACCTCTTCCCGCGCGACAACTCCGCCTGGATCGGCGGGCGTTACAGCCTCAATCCGATGGCCCGCCCGGCCCGCCGCCGGGAGACCCTGCACACCGCGGCGATCTACCGCTTCCACCCGCTGTTCGCCGAGACGGCGCCCCCGCTGCTCGACGGCACCGTCCAGACCCCGGGCAGCACCCTGGAAGGCGGCGACGTCCACGTCCTCGCCGAGGGCGTCGTGATGGTCGGGATGGGTGAGCGCACCACCGCGCAGGCCGTGGAGACCCTCGCCCGGCAGCTGTTCCTGACCGGCACCGCGCACCGGCTGATCGCCGTCCGGCTGCCCGAGAGCCGCGCCTTCATGCACCTGGACACGGTCCTGACGATGATCGACCGGGACGCCTTCGCCGTGTACCCGGGCCTCGCCGACCGGCTGCGCTCCTGGACCCTGACGCCGGCCCCGGAACAGCCGGCCGGCTTCGACGTCCGCCCCGACACCGATCTCGCCGCCTCGCTCGCCGAGGCCCTCGGTCTGGACAAGGTGCGCTTCCTCTCGGCCGCGCAGGACATGCGCGCCGCCGAGCGCGAACAGTGGGACGACGGCAGCAACTTCCTCGCCCTCGAACCCGGCGTCGTCGTCGGCTACGAGCGCAACACCACCACCAACACCCACCTGCGCAAGCAGGGCATCGAGATCGTCACCATCGCCGGATCCGAGCTCGGCCGGGGCCGCGGCGGCCCGCGCTGCATGAGCTGCCCCGTCCAGCGCGACCCCGCCAACTGACCGCCCCCCCACGAGGAGAAGCCGCCATGACCACGGACCTGCACGGCCGCCACTACCTGAACGAGCTCGACTTCACCGCCGCCGAGATGCACCACCTGCTCGACCTCGCCGCCGAGCTGAAGGCCGCGAAGCGGGCCGGCACCGAGACGCCCCGGCTCACCGGCCGCCGCCTCGCCCTGATCTTCGAGAAGAACTCCACCCGCACCCGCTGCGCCTTCGAGGTCGCCGCCGCCGACCAGGGCGCCACCACCACCTACCTCGGCCCGGACAGCTCCCACATCGGCCACAAGGAGAGTGTCGCCGACACCGCCCGCGTCCTCGGCCGGATGTACGACGCCATCCAGTACCGCGGCTTCGACCAGGGGACCGTCACCGAACTCGCCCGCCACGCCGGAGTGCCGGTCTACAACGGCCTCACCGACGCCTGCCACCCCACCCAGAGCCTGTGCGACGTCTTCACGATGCGCGAGCACAGCGGCCGGCCGCTGGAGGAGATCTCCTTCTGCTACCTCGGCGACGCCCGCAACAACACCGCCAACTCGCTGATGGCGATGGGAAGCCTGCTCGGCATGGACGTCCGGATCGCCGCGCCGCGCGCACTGTGGCCCGAGCCGGAGCGCGTCGCCGCGTGCCGGGCGCTCGCGCCGCACACCGGGGCCCGGCTGACCGTCACCGAGGACGTGACCGAGGCCGTGCGCGGCGCCGACTACCTCTACACCGACGTGTGGGTCTCGATGGGCGAGGACCACGACCACTGGCCCGACCGGATCGCGCAGCTGCTGCCGTACCAGGTCAACGCCAAGATCCTCGCCGCCACCGGCAACCCGGACACGGCCTTCCTGCACTGTCTGCCGGCCCTGCACGACACCCGCACCGACCTCGGCGCCGAACTCGCCGCCCGGCACGGACTGGACGGGCTCGAAGTCACCGACGAGGTCTTCGAGTCGCCGGCCTCGCTGGTGTTCGACCAGGCCGAGAACCGGATGCACACCATCAAGGCGATCCTGGTCGCCACCCTGGGGAGGGACTGACCGTGCGCATCGTCGCCGCCCTCGGCGGGAACGCCCTGCTCCAGCGGGGCGAACACCCGGACGCCGCAGTCCAGTTGCACCACGTCCACCAGGCGGCCCGCTCGCTCGCCGAGCTCGTCGACGCCGGGCACGAGGTGGTGATCACCCACGGCAACGGCCCGCAGATCGGCCTGCTCGCCGTCGAGAGCGAGACCGACCCGGGGCTCACCGCCCCGTACCCGCTGGACGTGCTCGGCGCCCAGACCCAGGGCATGATCGGCACCCTGCTCGCCCGGGAGCTGATGAACCGGCTCCCCGGACGGGAGGTTGCCGCTCTCGTCACCCACACCGAGGTCGACCCGCGCGACCCGGCGTTCACCCACCCCACCAAGTTCATCGGCGGGCAACTCGGTGTGCAGCAGGCCCGGACCCTGGAGCGCGAGCGCGGCTGGACCACTGCGCAGGACGGTGCGCACCGCCGCCGCGTCGTCCCCTCGCCCGAACCACGGGCGGTGCTCGAAGTACCCGTCGTCCGCCGCCTGCTGGCAGGCGGAACGGTGGTGATCTGCGGAGGCGGCGGGGGCGTCCCGGTCGCCCGCGACCGCGACACCGGCCTGCTCCGGGGCGTCGAGGCCGTCGTCGACAAGGACCTCACCGCCGCCCTCCTCGCCGAGCACCTCGACGCCGACGCCCTGGTCATCCTCACCGACGTCACACACGTGTTCACCCGCTACGGCACCGCCCACCCCGGCCCGCTGGTGACCACCACCCCCGAGCGCCTGCGCGCACTGGACCTGCCCGAAGGCTCGATGCGGCCCAAGGCCGAGGCCGCCGCCGCATTCGTCGAACGGACCGGAGGACTGGCCGCCATCGGGCCGCTCGACAACGCCCTCGGCACCGTCCTGGGCACCACCGGGACCACCGTCCGCGCCACCCCCGGCAGCGGAGAGAAGGGCCCCGGAGCCCTGCCGGCGGGACGTCCGGCCGACCACGGTGCCGCCCGGCACCCGGCAGTCTGAAACCACCGCTACGACGGCCACTACGGTCTCATCACACCCGCGCAGTAGCGGGCACGGAAGCCGGGAGGACCGGGGCCGGGCCGGGAAGCCGTCCCCCGCCCGGGCGACCCCCGGTACCGGTGGAGGGACCGTGTTG
>NZ_JBHWCL010000077.1:0-33967 GCF_042735125.1 Kitasatospora sp. NPDC059599
TTTTTTTAGTTTGCTGGTGGTTTCGGGCCCGTTGTGGGGCGCCCGCGGGGGGCCGGCCGGCGGGGGGCGGCCCCCCCGGGGGGGGGGGTGGGGCCGCCCGGGGGCCCCCGACCGTCGGGCAGCCGTCGTCGGGCAGCCACCGGGCCGCGCTGGGCGGCCGGTGCGCCGGTGCGCCGGTGCGCCGGGCCGGACTACCGGCCGTTCTTCTCCAGGGTGAACTTCCAGGCGTCGGCGACGATGTCGTCCAGGTTCGGGCGGCGCGGGGTCCAGCCCAGCGCCTCGTGGGCGCGGGCGGCCGAGGCCACCAGCACCGCCGGGTCACCGGCACGACGCCCCGCGACCTGCACCGGGATCTCCCGGCCGGTGACGCGCTTGACCGACTCGATCACCTCGCGCACCGAGAAGCCGCTGCCGTTGCCCAGGTTGCAGATCAGGTGCTCGCCCGGCTTGGCGGCGCCCAGCGCCAGCAGGTGGGCGTCGGCCAGGTCCGCGACGTGGATGTAGTCGCGGATGCAGGTGCCGTCCGGGGTCGGGTAGTCGTCGCCGTACACCGCGATGTGCGGGCGCTGCCCGAGCGCGGCCTGGAAGACCAGCGGGATCAGGTGCGACTCGGGGTCGTGCCGCTCGCCGTACACGCCGTACGCGCCGGCCACGTTGAAGTAGCGCAGCGAGACGGCGGCCAGGCCGTGCGCGACGGCCTCGCTGGTGATCAGGTGGTCCACGGCGAGCTTGGTGGCGCCGTAGGTGTTGGTCGGCGCGGTACGGGCGGTCTCCGCGATCGGCACGGCCTCCGGCTCGCCGTAGGTGGCGGCGGTGGAGGAGAACACCAGCTTGCGCACGCCGGCCGCGCGCATCGCGCTGATCAGCTCCAGCGAACCGGCCACGTTGTTGCGCCAGTACTTCTCCGGGTCCACGACCGACTCGCCGACCTGCGAGGAGGCGGCGAAGTGCAGCACGCCGTCGAAGGAGCCGTCGAGCACCTCGCCGGCCTCCTGGATCCGGCCCTCGACGAACTCGGCACCGGCCGGGACGCCCTCGCGGAAGCCGGTCGAGAGGTCGTCCAGGACGGTCACCTGGTGCCCCGCCTCCAGCAGGTGGGCGGCCACCACGCTGCCGACGTAGCCGGCGCCACCCGTGACCAGGTACTTACTCATGTTGAGACCTCCAGCGGGCGATGGTCCGCCCGATCCGGGGGCCATCGACGGAATGCGTACGACTGCGGCCATTCTCCCAACCCGCCGGAGTGCTCAGGACCATGCGGGTGGCCGCTCGCACGCTCTTCACCAAGTCCTCAGCCGCCGGTCATCCCGCCCGCGTCCGGCCGCCGCCCCGGCGCCCTCCGCGACGGGCTCCGCGACGGGCTCAGCGACGGGCTCAGCGACGGGCTCAGCGACGGGCTCGCCGGCCCCTTCGCGGCCGCCCTCCCCGACGCCCTCAGCCTCCGGACATCCGCTCCAGCAGGCCGGTGCGCGCCGCCACCGCGGCCGCCTCCAGGCGGGTCCGCGCGCCGAGCTTCATCAGCACCCGCTGGACGTGCGTCCGGGCGGTACTGGCGGCGATCCGCATCCCGGCGGCGATCGCCGCGGTGTCCTCGCCGTCCGCGATCCGGGCCAGCACCTGCACCTCACGCCGGGTCAGCAGCCGCAGCAGCCGGACGGCCTCGTCGTCCGGTTCGGCGGCCGGGCGCAGCAGTTGGTCGAAGGCCCCGCGCAGGATGTCCACCGCGACCGCGGCCTCGCCCGCCCGGGCCCGCCCGATGGCCCGCTCGACCACTTCGATCCGCTCGTCGCTGGGCACGTACCCCGCCGCGCCGGCCGCGAACGCCGCGGCCACGCCGCGCAGTTCACCCACCGGTCCGAGCACGATCACGGCCACCTCGGGCCGCTCCCGGCGGATCCGGCGCAGCCCCTCGAAGGCGCCCGGCTCCCTCGGCGCGGCCACTCCCAGCAGGCACACCTCGGGCCGCCGCCCGGTCACCAGGTCGGCGGCGACACCGGCCGGGGACCCGACCGCGAGCACCCGGTGGCCACGGAGTTGGAGTGCGGTGGCCAGCGCCTCGGCCAACAGCCGGTGGTCGTCGACCACCACGAGTCGAACGCCCATGACACCCTCCCGGTCGGGGTCCGGCTCGCGTCCGCACCCCTCGGGCGGACGGCCGATGACGCACCATCACAGCGCATTCCGTACCCGACCCGCCAGCCCGTCGCGGCAGGCCATCGCGGCAGGCCGTCAGCGGAAACGCGAAAGACCCCCGCCGTGAGGCAGGGGTCCTTCAGTTGAGCCCCCATGCGGAATCGAACCGCAGACCTTCTCCTTACCATGGAGACGCTCTACCGACTGAGCTATAGGGGCTTGCCGGGTTTTCACCGGGCCGGTCGAACAAGGAAGACATTACACGGCCGTGCGCCCGGAAGGGAAATCGATCCCGCCCGGGCAGCCGCACGCCCGCCCGGGAGACCTCACCCCCGGGCGTGCGCCGCGTCGAACTCCTCGCGGGCCGCCATCATCCGGCCGGCCCGGTGCTCCGTCCACCGGCCGAGCGGGGCGACCAGCTCGGCCAGCTCCCGGCCGAGCGGCAGCAGGTCGTAGACCACGCGCGGCGGCGTCTCCGGGAAGACCGTGCGGAGCACCAGGCCGCTGCGCTCCAGGTTGCGCAGCGACTGGGTGAGCATCTTGCGGCTGACCCCGCCGACCCCGCGCTGGAGTTCGGAGAAGCGCTGCGGCCCGCAGAGGGCGAGGCTCATCAGGATCAGCAACGACCACTTGTCGGCCAGCTCGGCGAACACTTCACGACTGGGGCAGAGCTGGGCGAACACGTCGTAGCCCTGCTCCGCCGCCCCCTCCCCCGTCCGCTCCGCCGACTCCTCGCGCGCCTGCGGCTCCTCGCACTGCCCCGCCCGGGCCCGGGTCGCTTCCTCCGTCGTCATGCCCTCCAGGGTAGCCCCGCGGTCTCCGATCCACCCTTGGTAACTAATAGAGACCTGGTCTATATTGGAGACCTAGACGGATCGGGGCCGCCTCACCGCGTCCTGCCCCCGGTCCGTCCCCACGCCACCGTTCCGGCCCCGCCGGCCCGCGCCCGCCCCTCCCAGGAGAGCCCGCATGAGCGTCATCCGTCCGACCGTCGCCCTCGCCTACCACTCCGGCTACGGCCACACCGCCGTGATCGCCGAAGCCGTCGCCCGCGGCGCCGCCGCAGCGGGCGCCGAGGTCGTCACCATCGCCGTCGACACCATCACCGACGAGCAGTGGGCCCAGCTGGACGCCGCCGACGCCATCGTCTTCGGCTCCCCCACCTACATGGGCACCGCCTCCGGCGCCTTCCACGTCTTCGCCGAGGCCACCAGCAAGCGCTGGTTCACCAACGCCTGGAAGGACAAGGTCGCCGCCGGCTTCACCAACTCCGCCTCCAAGAGCGGCGACAAGGGCAGCACCCTCGGCTACTTCCAGACCCTCGCCGCCCAGCACGGCATGAACTGGGTCAACCTCGGCCTCAAGCCCGGCTGGAACGCCACCACCGCCTCCGAGAACGACCTCAACCGCCTCGGCTTCTTCGGCGGCGCCGCCGCCTCCTCCCCGTCCGACGCCGGCCCGGAAGCCGTCCACAAGGCCGACATCGCGACCGCCGAGCACCTCGGCGAGCGAGTCGCCCGGCACACCGCCGTGGTGCTGGCCGGCCGCGCCGCCCTGGCCGGCTGAACCGGCCCTCCCCGGGCAGCCCCGGGTGGACCCGGAACCCCGGGGCCCCGCCCGGCTGAACCGGCCCTCCCCGGGCAGCCCCGGGTGGACCCGGAACCCCGGAACCCCGGGACCCCGGACACCCGCCCCCGCCGTTCGCGCGCCTACGCCGCCGGATCCGTCCCCAGCAGGGGCGCCCGGCGGCGTCCGCCGTCCACCGGCCCGTCCACCGACCCGAGCTCGGCACCCACCGTCTCCGGCAGCAGTCGCAGACACCCCAGGGCCAGCACGCCCAGCCCCGCCAGGTACCAGCCCGCCGGCTGCGCCGTCCCGTACGCCTCGGTCAACCGCGTCGCCACCAACGGCGTCGTCGCACCACCGATCACACCGCCCAGGTTGTACGTCAACGCGGCACCCGTGTAGCGCACCCGGGTCGGGAACAACTCCGGCAGGAACGCCGCCACCGGCCCGAACATGCAGCCCAACCCCACCATCGCGCCCGCCAGCGCCACGAACATCAGCGGCCGGCTCACCGTCTCCACCAGCGGGAACAGCACCAGCGACCAGCCCGCGGCGAAACCCGTCGCCCACCGCAGCGTCCGCAGCCGCCCCCACCGGTCGCTGTGCGACGCGCTCAGCCACACCATCACCGCCATGCCCACCGCGCCGACCAGCAGCATCGTCAGCACCAGCGTGCTCGCCACTCCCAGCCCCGAGGTCGCGTACGCCAGCACGTACGTCGTCGTCAGGTAGAACAACGCGTACCCCACCGTGATCGCCCCGCCGCCCGCCAGCACCGGACGCCAGTGCTCCCGCAACACCTCCAGCACCGGGGCCCGCTCCCCGCGACCGGCCGACCGGAACAACGGCGACTCCTCGATCCCCAGCCGCACGAACAACCCCACCGCGACCAGCACGAACGAGGCCAGGAACGGCACCCGCCAACCCCACTCGCGGAACGCCCGCTCGTCCAAACCGAGTTGGAGCGCCAGGAACACCCCGTTCGCCAGCACGAAACCGCTCGTCGGCCCCAACTGCAGAAACCCGCCGTACCGCCCCCGCCGCCCGGCCGGCGCGTTCTCCGCGATCAACAACGCCGCCCCGCCCCACTCCCCGCCCAACCCGACGCCCTGGCACACCCGCAACGCCACCAGCACCACCGGCGCCCACCACCCCCAGGCCCCGAACCCCGGCAGCAGCCCCACCGCCGCCGTCGCCAACCCCATCAGCAACAGCGACACCACCAACGTCGCCTTCCGCCCCACCCGGTCCCCGAAGTGCCCGAACACCACCGCCCCCAACGGCCGGGCCAGGAACGCCACCGCGTACACCGAGAACGCCGCCAACAACGCCCCCACCGAACCCAGCCCGGGAAAGAACACCGGCCCGAACACCAACGCGGCCGCCGTCCCGTAAATGAAGAAGTCGTAGAACTCGATCGCCGTACCGATCAGCGCCGCAGCCGCCGCCCGCCGCAACTGCCCTGCCCGCCAAGCACCCTCCGCATCCATACCACCACCCTCACCACCACGCCCCCACCCCCACCAGCCGCCACCCGAGTGACCCCCGCGCGCAGCCACACCCCCACGCCCGCCCCGCACTCCGCGCGAGCCCCGGGGCCCGGGACACACCGCGCGCCGCCCCGCCGACCGCGGCTCCGGGCGCCGGGCGCCGGCAGTGCCGCCCGGACACCGCCGCCGTCACGGCCCACCCGCTCCCACCCGAACGGCTACTCCTCCGGCCGCGCCGGAGGCCGGTACACCTGCGAGGACTCGGGCGTCGCCCAGGGCGGGAGCGGCAGCATCGGCACGTGAACCGGCGGCTCAACGACCGCCGGCCGCCGCCGCCTCAACACGGCGAACACCACCCCGACCACCAGCACCAGCCCCGCCACCAGACCACCGACGACCGGCAACACGCCGACCGACCCCGACGACGCGCCGGCCTTCGGCTGCACCGGCGGTGCACCGACGGCACCGGCGGTCGGACTCGCGGCGGGACCCGACGCCGACGACGCGGAGGACGGCAGACCCGCGGCGGGGGACAGCACCGAAGACGGCAGGACCACGTCGGACGCGAGCGGCGACCGGTCCGCCGGACCCGGGTCGCCGGGAGACGTCAAGGCGATCCGCGGCCGGACCACGCCGTATCCGATGTCATCCCTGCGGTTGGATCCGTCGTTCGGCTTCCCGGCCGTATCGATCAGCACCCGCAGGACCTGATTCGCCGTCCAGTCCTTGTGCACCGCCCAGACGAGCGCTGCCGAGGCCGACACCAGAGCGGCAGCAGCGGACGTTCCATGACGCTTGCAATAGCCGGTGGAGCTGGTGCAGGCGTCGATCACCTCCGCACCGGGGGCCGTGAGCGTGACGTGCGGCCCCGTCTGGGACTCATCCGTCACCGTGCCGTTTCGGTCAAGGGCTCCGATGCCGACGACATTGGGCAGCGCGGCCGGATACATGAGGAGATTGCCGTCCTTCGCGGAGTTCCCGACGCTCGCGACCACGAGCACCCCCTTCGCCCTGGCCGCCGCAAGAATGCGGTTCAACTTGGCGACGTTCTCCGGCGTGGCCGTGACCGCCGCGCTCTCCTCCGAAACGTTGATGACCTTCGCACCCTGCTCGACCGCGTAGTTCACGGCCTGACCGACCTCATCGAGGAAGTCGGACGAGATGGAAGCCCCCAGCGACCGGTCCGATCCGTCATTCATCTTCAGCGGAAGAATCTTGGCCCCCGGCGCCAATCCATAGGCGCCCGTCCCGCCACCGCTCCTGCCGGTTCCGGCGATCAGACTGGCCATCTCGGTGCCGTGGCCGTCCACGAAGGACCCCACACCGCCGGGGCTACCACTGAAGTCCCTCCCCGGAAGGAACTGCCCGACCAGATCCGGATGGTCGAGCTTGAAGCCCCCGTCGATCACCGCAACGGTGATCCCCTCCCCGGTGGAGGTCTTCCACATCTCCGGGGCATGCATGGCATCCAGATGCCACTGATCAGCCCGGATCGACCCGGCCCCAAATGCAGGCGAAGCCGCCCCCACCACGCACGCACTCGCGAGCCCCACGACCACGAGTCGCCGAGCCCACGACCAACGGCTCCCCATCCGAATCCCCCACCACACCGGACACCTTCAACTACTTGGCGTACGGATTCTCCCCCGGAGCCACCGGCGGCACGTGTACCGGCGGCTGCACGACCGCCGCCTTCCGCCGCCGCACCACCGCGAACGCCACCCCCGCCAACAACACCAGCCCGGCCACCACGCCACCCACGATCGGCAACGCGCCACCCGACCCGGACGACACGCCGGCCTTCGGCTGCTCCGTCGGCGCACCTACCGCTTCGCCGCCCGGGCTCCCAGTGGAACTCGGCGCCAACGACGGGTGAGCCGGAGAACTGACAGTCGGGGACGGGGCTGTCGACGGAGGGGCCGCATCAGCCGGCAGCGGCGACTGGTCCGCAGGACCCGGGTCGCCGGGAGACGTCAAAGCGATCCGCGGCCGGACCGCGCCGTACCCACCGTCATCAGTGCGATTGGATCCATCCTTCGGCTTACTCGCCGTATTGATGAGCACCCGCAGAATCTGATTTGCCGTCCAATCCTTGTGCACCGCCCAAACCAGCGCGGCCGAAGCAGAAGCCAGAGCTGTCGCATCGGACGTCCCATGGCCCTTGCAGTATCCGGAGGGAGCCGTGCAGGCCGAGATCGTGTCGGCACCAGGGGCAACAAGGGCAACCTGCGGTCCCACCTCGGACTCATCCGTCACGGTTCCGTTCCGGTCGACGGCCCCGATCCCGACGACGTTAGGAAGGGCGCCTGGATAGTCCACCGGATTTCCCGACTTCGCCTCATTCCCCGCAGCTGCGAAAACCAATACCCCCTTCGCTCTCGCGGCCGCCAGAATTTGGTTCAGCTTGACCACGTCCTCTGGGAATGTGGTAACCGAATTTATCCCCTGGGAAATATTGACCACCTTGGCCCCCTGGTCGACAGCATATGCGACAGCCTGTCCGACCTGGTCGAGAAAATCCCTCGAGACCAGTGTTCCCACAGAGCCATTGTTGATCTTCAGTGGCAGGACCTTGACTCCCGGCGCCAACCCATAAGCCCCATTACCCCCATTGGCCTTCCCTGTCCCTGCGATGAGTCCGGCCATCTGCGTCCCATGTGGATCGCCATAGGAGCCGACCCCACCCGGGCTTTCGCTGAAGTCTTTTCCGGGCAGAAACTGCCCCTCCAAGTCAGGATGATCCAGCTTGAAACCGCCGTCGATCACTGCAACCGTGATGCCCTCCCCCCGCGAGGTCTTCCACATCTCCGGGGCGTGCATGACATCCAGATGCCACTGATCGGCCCGAATCGACCCAGCCGCAAGGGCAGACGACGTCCCCGGCCCCACCGCGCACGCGCCCGCAAAACCCACGACCGCGAGCCGGCGAACCCACGACCAGCGGCTCCGCATCCGATCCCCCCACCACACCAGACAGCTTCAACTACTTCACGTACGGATTGTCGCCGGGCGGCGCCGGCGGCTGGTACGACGACGGAACCGGCGGCATCGGGTGCTGCACCGGAACCGGCGGCACCTGAGCCTCGGGCTGCACAGCAGACCTCCTCCGCCGCACCAGAATGAACACCACGCCGGCCACCAGCGCCAACCCGGCCACCACAGCGGCCACGATCGGCAGCGCACTGCTCGACCTCGACACCACCTCACCCTTCGGCTGCGTCGGCGCAACCCCAACCGCCGCATCCGTCGGGCTCTCAACGGGGCTCGGCACCGACGAAGGCGGCAAAGTCGTCGCCCCCGAGGGTGCCGCAGTCGGAGCGGCCTCTGAAATGGGGACCGGCGAAACGTCCGACGGTCCGGGATCACCGGGGCTCGTCAAAGCAATCCGAGGTCGGGCCGCACCGTATCCGGCATCGTCAGTGCGGTTAGATCCATCCTTTGGCTTTCCAGCGGTGTTAATAATCACTCGCAGAACCTGATTCGATGTCCATTCCGGGTGAACAGACCAAACCAGCGCTGCCGAGGCGGACACCAGGGCAGCGGAGTCCGAGGTTCCGTGGCTCTTGCAGTAGCCGGTGGGCGATGTGCAAGCTGCGATCATATCCATGCCCGGAGCCACAAGAGTAACCTGAGGCCCGTGCTCGGACTCCGCCGTTACCGTTCCAGCCTGGTCGGATGCCCCGACGCCGACCACACCTGGCAGCGCACCCGGATATTCGACCGGATTTCCCTTCTCAGCCTCGTTGCCGACACTCGAAATCACCAGGACGCCCTTAGCCCTTGCAGCCGCAATGACACTGTTGATCTTGGCAACTTCTTCAGACAGGGGAATTACGGCGTTCATCCCCTGCGAGATGTTGATGACCCTGGCACCCTGATCAACGGCATAGGTGATGGCCTCGCCGATTTGACCAAGAAAGTCAGAGGAAACCAGCGATCCGACGGATCCATTATTGATCTTCAAGGGAAGGATCTTCACCCCGGGGGCCAGGCCCTGGGCCCCTGCTCCCCCCATGCCTCTCCCGGTGCCCGCGATGAGGCTGGCGATCCCCGTGCCATGCCCGTCCCCGTAGGAACCAACCCCACCAGGGCTTCCGCTGAAGTCCTTACCCGGAAGGAACTGCCCTGCCAGGTCCGGGTGTTCCAGGTTGAATCCGCCGTCGATCACCGCGACGGTGATGCCCTGCCCCTTGGTGATCTTCCACATCTCGGACGCGTGCATCGCGTCAAGGTGCCACTGCTGCTGCCGAATGGTGTCCTCGGCAACGGCCGGTGCCGCGACCGGGCCGACCACGATTCCCGCCGCCAGAAGCGCCGCCGCAGCAGCCCGCCAACGCACACGTGTGCTGGTCCGCCCCATCACAACTCCTCGTCACTTCTCCACTGACCGGGAAGCGTGCCCCGAACAAGGCTGCCCGGCCACTGGGAAAGCCCAGCGGCCGGGCAGTCGTTGCCGTTCTACTCAATCACGTCCGGGTTGCTCTGCGGCGTACCGCTGGTCCAGGTCTCCTCATCCTCGTGCAGGTATTCCGCACGGTTGCGCCGGTCCCGTTCCTTCCGGCTGCCGTGACCCGCTGCGCCCGGGGCCATCATGCCGTTCTGTCCGGTCCGGGCACCGCTCTCTGCGGCTTCCGCCGCGGCCGCGCGGTTGCGCAGCCCCGTGCCACCGGGGGTGAACTCCCCTGCGGTGGCCGGGCCCTTGCGGCCACCGACCGTACCTCCGGCGGTCGAGGTCAGCCCCCTGCCGCGCGAACCACCGCCCGCACCGACGGCGCCGCCGTGACCGTCCCCCATTCCGGGGTGCATGCCCATGCCGTTCTGGCCGCTCTGGCCGCCGATGCGTCCACCACCAGGTCCCGCTTCACGGGCGCCGAAGACCGTTCCGGAAGGAATGCCCGGGGTGCCGTTCCTCCCGGGGGTCTGGCCGCTCAACGGAGTCCGGGGGGTGATGCTGCCGTCCTTGCCGGGGAGGTAGCCGGTGCCACCGCCCTTGGCCTGGACCGAACCGCCACCGGGCCCGACCGGGAAGCCCGGCATCGGGCCCCCGCCGGGTCCGGTGGGCCCGCCACCGGGTCCGTTGGGGCCGCTCGGGTAGCCGGGAGTGGTGGTCGGCCCACCTGTCGGCAGGGGGCCGCCGCCGGGACCGGACGGGCCTGTCTGGGTCGGCGCGGGCGGCAGGCTGTCCAGGCCGGTGCCCGGGCGGTTGACCGGGTCCGACGGGTGAGACGGCGGAATCGAGGTACCCGGGTCCTGCGGCGCGGGCGGCAGTTGGCCACCGCTGTAAGGAGGGTTCGACCCGGTGTGACCTGAGGTGCCAGGGCTTCCGGCACCCGCTCCTGAGTCGTGATACGAGGCAGAGCCGCCACCGTAGCTGCCACCAGAGGGGCTGACGCTCCCTCCGGTGCTGTTGCCACCTGTCTGCGGGCTACGGAGGGCATGTACGGATCCGGCATAGCCGCCGCTAGCGCCTGAAGCGGTACTCGAATCGTCCCTGTTACTACCCGAACCAGGCGTTCCCGGCAGCACCACATTGTCGCCGAGTCCGGCCAGTTGGGTCGTCACAGCGACGTATGCCTGCGCGAGCTTCTCCATCTGGTGAATGGCTTCCTGGTGCGCCATGTAGATCTCACGCGCTCCGGCCATGGCCTGCGCCTCCGAGACCCACTTGTCACCGATGCTGCGCTTCATCGCCGCATCGATGTCCCCGGTCGAGGGGCCACTACCGTCCGGCTTCAAGGAGACCAGCTGCAGGCGCTTGATGACCTCGGGATCAGGCTGCTGCGTCTTGCGTGTGGCTACCCAGTTGAGGGCGTCCGGCGGCTCTTGCGGCATCGCGGCCTTGGCGGTGCTGAGTGCCTCGCCGGCCAGATGCATGGCGTCTCCCGCACCTGCGGAGTAGCCTCCCAGCTTCTCGGCAGACTGCTGCAGGTTACCGGCCCAAGTCTTGAAACTCTCGGCGGCCGGACCCTCCCAGGTGACATTACCGATGTGTGACTTGAGTGCCTCGCTCAACTCCTTCAGAACGCGTCCGGCCGACTGAAGTTGAGTACCACGAGTCAGCACAATGGCGGGATTGGTCTTGTCGACCATCCCGATGAGCTGCTTGTGACTGGTGTGTTCGAAATCCGTTCCGCCTGGCACTGCCTACTCCCGGTATCCCCGTAGCTCTGTAGCCCAAGCCACCATCAGTAGTCGATGCCGCTCCGCTTCGGCGCAGCAGCATCCGCACCCTTCGCGACGGCTTTCTGCGCAGCCACCGTGTGGTTCTCGTTGGTCGTGTAGTGGCCCGCGGTGGTCGAAACCGCGTCTTTCATGGCCTGGATCTGAGAGACGAAGTCCTTGTGGAGCTTGACGAGTTCCGCGTGCACCTTGCCGTAGGCAGCCGTGAGATCCGTCGCCTCGACGAACGTCGCACTGGCAAGGTGCTGGCCCTCCAGCTTCTGCTCCTGCACCTGGTACGGAGCGGCCGCAGAGCCTTCCATCACCAGGAGCAACGCATCGATCTTCTTCGTGAACTCGACGAGCGTGTCGATCTCGACCTGAACGTCGTGCTTGCCGAAGGCCGCCACCAGGTTGCCGGCGCTGACGTTCGTCTGCGCAGTGCTGACGACAGGCGCTAGGTTGATCCCGCCGCCAAACGGCAAGGGAACCTTCGCGTCCAGCATGAACGGCGTCGAATCGGCCGAGCCCCCCGGGTTCGCCCCGGCGGGGTTCGCGCCCGTTCCCTTCGTGTCACCCTCTGCCACAGCAGTTCACCTCTCCCCCGTACGGCCGGTTGCCGCCCAGGGTCCCCCGGGGTGGTTCGGTGTCGCAACACACCGTCAACTTCTCGGCTGTACCGCCCTGGTCGGCGAACCGTCCGGCCTGTGGGCGTTTTCACCTCCGTCATCGTCGCCACCGCCTCCGTCGGGCGGGCAGGGCCCTTGGCCCGCCCGTACGCGATCGGCACGAACTCGGCACGTACGGCCGGCCGCGCGGGGCCGCTGGGTAGACTGACCCGGTACGCCCCATCTGCCGCGCAATGTCGCACAGCAGCGACCCCAGGCCGCAGAACGGACGTGTCCGCATGAGTTTCCCGAAGGCCACTCCTTGGTGGGCCCGTGCCGTGCGGCCCGAGCGGCCGCCGGTGCCGTGGGCGTTGATGGTTCGGGCGGCGGTGGGCATGGCGGTGCCGTTGGCGGCGGGTCTGTGGGTGGGCCGGTTGGACCTGGGGGTGTTCGCCGGGCTGGGGGCGATGCACGCGACGATGAACGACCGGGTCGAGCCGGCGCGGTTGCGGGTGGTGCGGATCGGGAGCGCGGTGTCGGCTTCCGCGGTCGGCATGTCGGTGGGCGCCGTTCTGCAGTTCGCCGGTGTCGGCGGTGTCGTTCTGGGTGCTGTGTTGACGGTGGCGGCGTTCGTTTCGGGTGCGTTGAGTGCGACGGGTCCGCGTGGTTCGGCGGCCGGGATGCTGTTGCTGGTGTCGGCGGCGTTGGGGAGTGGGATGCCGTTGCCGGGGCCGTGGTGGGCGGGGGCGCCGATGATGGTGGCCGGTGCCGGGTTGGTGGTGGTGTTGGGGCTGCCGGCGGGGGTGCCGGACCGTCCTGCGGCGGATCCGCGGTACCGGGCGTTGGCGGCCGCGTACGACGCGCTGGGCCGGACGTTGGCCGATCTGGGGACGGCGCGGGCGGCTGCTTCGCGCCGGGTGTTGACGGCCCGTCTGAATCTGGTCCAGGACGTCCTGCCCGGGAGTGGGCCGACGAGGCGGGTGTACGAGGCCGCGCTTGCCGCGACCGAGGCGGCGACCGGTCTGTTGTGGGCTCGGCGGCCGGTGCCGCCGGAGGTCGCGGAGGTGCCGCGCTTGCTGGCGGAGGCGGTGCGGCGGGGTGGTGGTGAGGTCGCCGTGCCGGGGTGGCGGCCGGATACGCCGTCCCGGCAGGCCTTGGACGTGGCCCTGCGGGCCGCCGCCGAGACGGTGGCGGGTCGTGAGGTGCGGCTCGGCACCGCCGTGGCGCCTCCGCCCGATCCGTGGCGGCTGCGGGTGCGGCTGTTGTCCCGGTTGTCGGTGCGGTACGGGTTGCGGGTGGCGCTGTGTGTGGCGGTCGGTTCGGCGGTGACGGCCAACTTCCCGCTCAGCAAGAGCTACTGGGTGCCGATGACGATCGCGTTCGTGCTGAAGCCGGATCTCGGCTCGGTGTTCCTGCGTGCGGTGAGCCGTTCGGTGGGCACGGTGCTGGGGGTGGCGGTGACGGCGGCGCTGGTGGTGCTGACCACCGAGGAGTGGGCGCTGACGGCGATGGCGGCGCTCTGTGTGGCGCTGTTGCCGTACGCGTCGGCGGCGCACTACGGGCTGAACACCATGGTGATGACGCCGATGGCGCTGGTCCTGCTCCAACTGGGCGGCCAGAGCAGTGCGGCGGAGTTCTGGCCGCGGGTGCTGGACACCGTTCTGGCCAGTTCGGTGGTCCTGCTGTTCGGTTACCTGTTGTGGCCGGAGCGTCCGCGTCACCGGATCGAGCCGCGGCTGGTCGACGCGGCGACGGCGTTGCGGGCCTATCTCGACGCGGTGACCGCGGGACGGGCCGACCGGGCCGAGGTGTGGTTGCGCCGTTCGGCGTACCGGTCGTTGGCGGATGCCCGCCAGGAGGTGCGGCAGGGGTTGTCCGAGCCGCCGCCCACCGGGCGGCTGGCCGAGCGCTGGCTGCCGGCGACGGCGGCGCTGGAGCGGTTGGGCGGCGCGGTGGCGGCGTTCGCGGCGCAGATCCGGTTCGGTGGCCGGGTGCCGGACCCGGACGAGGTGGACCGGGTCCGGCGGGCGTTGGACGAACTGACGGCGGCCGCCCGTGCGCACCGCCTGCCGACGACTGCGGCGGTCCGTCCGACCACGCCGCACGATCCGACACGCAGTGCGTTGGGTCGTGCGGCGGACGAGCTCGAAACACTCCTGGCGAGCGGCTGAGCAGCCGGTCGACCGGCCAAGCAACCGACCGACCGACCGAGCGGCCGGGGACCCACCGACCGCCGGTCCGCAGGGTCAGACCTGCTCGGCCAGCTCCAGCCAGCTCATCTCCAGCTCCTCCTTCTCGTCCCGGACCGCGCGCAGCTGCCCGTCCAGCTCCGCGACCTTGGAGAAGTCGGCGGCGTGCTCGGCGAGTTGGGCGTGCAGCTTGGACTCCTTCTGGTCCAGCTTGGCGATCTTCCGCTCCAGCTTCTGCATCTCCTTCTTGGCGGCCCGCAGGTCCCCGCCGGAGAGGCCGGGGGCGGCGGTGTCCGCGGCTGCCGCGGGAGCCGCCGAGGCGGTGGCGGTCTGGGCAGCCTGGGCGGCCGCGGCGGCCATCCGTGCGCGCCGCTCCAGGTACTCGTCGATGCCGTTCGGCAGCATCCGCATCTTCTTGTCGCCGAGCAGGGCGTGGACGACGTCGGTCGTCCGCTCGATGAAGAAGCGGTCGTGGCTGATGACGACCATCGAGCCGGGCCAGCCGTCGAGGAGGTCCTCCAGCTGGTTGAGCGTCTCGATGTCCAGGTCGTTGGTCGGCTCGTCGAGGAACAGCACGTTGGGCTCGTCCATCAGCAGCCGCAGCAGCTGGAGGCGGCGGCGTTCGCCGCCGGAGAGGTCGCCGACCGGCGTCCACTGCTTGTCCTTGCCGAAGCCGAACTGCTCGCACAGCTGGCCGGCGCTCATCTCCCGGCCCTTGCCGAGGTCGACGCGGGAGCGGACCTGCTCGACGGCCTGCAGCACCCGGGTGGTCGGTTCGAGCTCGGCGACCTCCTGCGACAGGTAGGCGAGCCGGACGGTCTTGCCGACCTTGATGACGCCCGACTCGGGCTGCACGTCGCCCTCGCTCGCGTAGGCGTCGCGCAGGGCGCGCAGCAGCGAGGTCTTGCCGGCGCCGTTGACGCCGAGCAGGCCGATCCGGTCGCCGGGGCCGAGCTGCCAAGTGAGGTTCTCCAGCAGCAGCTTCGGGCCGGCCTTGACGGTCACGCCTTCCAGCTCGAAGACGGTCCTGCCGAGCCGCGCGTTGGCGAACTTCATCAGCTCGGACTTGTCGCGCGGGTCGGGCACGTCGGCGATCAGGGCGTTGGCCGCCTCGATGCGGTAGCGCGGCTTGGAGGTGCGGGCGGGGGCGCCGCGGCGCAGCCAGGCGAGTTCCTTGCGGGCGAGGTTCTGGCGCTTCTGCTCCTCGACGGCTTCGATCCGGGAGCGTTCGGCGCGGGCGAAGACGTAGTCGGAGTAGCCGCCCTCGTACTCGTGCACCTCGCCGTGCTGGACGTCCCACATCCGGGTGCAGACCTGGTCGAGGAACCAGCGGTCGTGGGTGACGCAGACCAGGGCGGAGCGTCGCTTCTGCAGGTGTTCGGCGAGCCAGTTGATGCCCTCGACGTCGAGGTGGTTGGTGGGCTCGTCGAGGACGATCAGGTCTGGCGAGCCGAGCAGCAGCTTGGCGAGGGCGATGCGGCGGCGCTCGCCGCCGGAGAGCGGGCCGATGACGGTGTCGAGGCCGTCGGCGAAGCCGGGCAGGTCGAGGCCGCCGAAGAGGCCTTCGATGATGTCGCGGATCCGGGCGTCGCCGAGCCATTCGTGGTCGGCCCGGTCGGCGATCACTTCGTGCCGGATGGTGGCTTCGGGGTCGAGCGAGTCGTGCTGGGTGAGGACTGCCAGCTGGAGGCCGCCGGAGTGGGTGATCCGCCCGCTGTCGGGTTCCTCCAGTTTGGCGAGCATCCGGATCAGGGTGGTCTTGCCGTCCCCGTTGCGGCCGACGACGCCGATCCGGTCGCCCTCGCTGACGCCGAGGCTGACCGCGTCCAGCAGGGCGCGGGTGCCGTAGACCTTCGTGACGGACTCGATGGTGGCGAGGTTGACGGCCACGTGTGCTGCGCTCCTGGGTTCGGCGGTCGCGGGGCGGACCACCGCCCCTGGCTCGGGTGACCCCGATCTCCCCAGCCTAATGGGCCCGCAGCGGCGCCCTCGCCGCACTGCTACCGCGGCGGCACCCCCGCCGCACTGCTACCCCGGCGGCACCCCCGCCGCACTGCCGTCCCGGCGACGCGCCGCGCGGGGCGCGTCCTGCTACTGCGGCAGCAGGGCTGCCCCCGGCACCGGCCCGTACGTCGCGTGGGCCGTCCGGCAGGTGCCGGAGGCGCGCAGGGCTTCGGCGACGGCGGCGGCCGCGTCGGCGTCCTTGGTGAGGAAGGCGCAGGTGGGTCCGGAGCCGGAGACGAGTGCCCCGAGCGCGCCTGCTTCGGTGCCGGCCCGCAGGGTGTCCGCGAGCGAGGGGCGCAGCGAGAGCGCGGCGGGCTGGAGGTCGTTGGCGAGCGCGTCGGCGAGGGCGACGGCGTCGCCTTCGGCGAGGGCGGCGAGCAGCGCCTGGTCGGCGTCGGGGGTGGGGACGTCGGTGTCGCCGGAGCCGGTGCCGGCCTGCTCGCGCAGCCTGTCGCACTCGCGGAAGACGGCGGGGGTGGACAGGCCGCCGTCGGCGACGGCGAAGACCCAGTGGAAGGTGCCCTCGACGGCCAGCGGTTCCAGGATCTCGCCCCGGCCGCGACCGAGCGCGACTCCGCCGAGGAGGGCGAACGGCACGTCCGAGCCCAGTTCCGCGGCGAGTTCGAGCAGGGTGTCGAGCGGGGTGTCCAGCTGCCACAGCGCGTCGCAGGCGACGAGGGCGGCCGCACCGTCGGCGCTGCCGCCGGCCATGCCGCCGGCCACCGGAATGGCCTTGGCGATGTGCAGGTGCACGCCGGGGGCGGCGATGCCGTGGTGGGCGGCGAGGAGCCGGGCGGCGCGGGCGGCGAGGTTGCTGTCGTCCAGCGGGACGGCGGCGGCGTCCGGTCCGGAGCAGGTCAGGGTGACGCCTTCCGCGGGGGTGGCGGCGACCTCGTCCCCGAGGGCGACGGCGAAGAACACGTTGGCCAGGTCGTGGAAGCCGTCGGCGCGCAGTCCGCCGACCCCCAGCTGGACGTTGACCTTCGCGGGCACCCGTACGGTGATCACTCGCTGTCCTTCGCGGTCTCGTCCTCCGCCGACCGGTCCGTCGCGGTCTCGTCCTTCGCCGCCCGGTACCTCGCCGACTGCTCCTTCGCCGACCCGTCCTTCGCAGTCCCGTCCTTCGCCGACCCGTCCTTCGCAGTCCCGTCCTTCGCCGGCTTGTGCTCGGCGATCGCCGCGAACTGCTCGACCGTCAGCATCTCGCCGCGCAGCTTGTGGTCGATCCCGGCGGCGGCGAGCGCCTGCTCGGCCGCGGCGGGGGAGCCGGCCCAGCCGGCCAGTGCGGCGCGCAGGGTCTTGCGCCGCTGGGCGAACGCGGCGTCGACCACCGCGAACACCTCCTCGCGGCTGGCGCTGGTCTTCGGCGGCTCGCGGCGGATCAGCGAGACCAGCCCGGAGTCGACGTTGGGGGCGGGCCAGAACACGTTCCGGCCGATGGCGCCGGCCCGCTTCACGTCGGCGTACCAGTTGGCCTTGACCGAGGGGACGCCGTAGACCTTGTTGCCCGGCTTGGCGGCGAGCCGGTCGGCGACCTCGCTCTGCACCATGACGAGGGTCCGCTCGATGGTGGGGAAGGTCGCCAGCATGTGCAGCAGGACGGGCACGGCCACGTTGTACGGGAGGTTGGCGACGAGCGCGGTGGGGGCGGGCCCGGGCAGCTCGGTGACCTCCATGGCGTCGCTGAACACCAGGTCGAAGGCGTCCGCCTTGGCCGGCATCCGGCCCGCGACGGTGTCCGGCAGGTGCTGTGCCAGCACCGGGTCGATCTCGACCGCCGTGACGTGCCGCGCCACCTCCAGCAGCGCGAGGGTGAGCGAGCCGAGCCCCGGCCCGACCTCCACCACCGCGTCCTGCTCCGTCACGTCGGCGGCCCGGACGATCCGCCGCACGGTGTTGCCGTCGATGACGAAGTTCTGCCCGCGCTGCTTGGTCGGCTTCACGCCGAACGCGGCCGCCAGTTCCCGGATGTCGGCGGCGCCCAGCAGGTGGCTGTCAGGGGTGGGGTCGGTGGTGCTCACGCGCCAAGGATACGGGCGCGGGGGTCGCCGTCCGGACGCGTCGACCCGGACAGCGGCTCCCGGCACCGCCCCGGACGACGCACCGGCCGCCCCTCGCTCCCCGACCGGACCTGAGCGAACCCGACCCGACCCGACCCGACTTAACCGAACCCGACCGGACCCAACCCGACCGGACTTAACCGAACCCGACCCGACCGGACCCGACCGACCCCGGTCAGTACCCGAAGGCCCGCGCCGTGTTCTCCGCGACGGCCGCCGACAGCTCGTCCTCGTGCAGCCCCAGCGTGGCGGCCATCGAGCGCACCGTGACCGGGATCAGGTACGGGGCGTTGGGCCGGCCGCGGTAGGGGTGCGGGGTGAGGAAGGGGGCGTCGGTCTCGACCAGGATCCGGTCGAGCGGGGTGGCGAGCAGCGCGTCCCGCAGCGGCTGGTTGGCCTTGAAGGTGACCGGGCCGGCGAAGGAGAGGTACCAGCCGTGCTCGGCGCAGGTCTTGGCCATCTCGGCGTCGCCGGAGTAGCAGTGGAAGACGGTCCGTTCCGGGGCGCCTTCCGCGAGCAGGACGTCGATGACGTCCTGGTGGGCGTCCCGGTCGTGGATGACGAGGGCTTTGCCGTGCCGCTTGGCCATGTCGATGTGGCGGCGGAACGATTCCTTCTGGATCTCCACGCCCTCGGGCCCGGTGCGGAAGTAGTCGAGGCCGGTCTCGCCGACCGCCCGGACCTGGGGCAGGGCGGCGAGCCGGTCGATCTCGGCGAGCGCCTCGTCGAGGGCGGCGGCGCCGCCGGCGGTGCGCTGCTGCCCGGACCAGCCGTCCGCGTCGCCGAGGAAGATCCGCGGCGCCTCGTTGGGGTGCAGGGCGACGGCCGCGTGCACCTGTTCGTACTGGGCCGCCAGTTCGGCGGCCCAGCGCGAGCCGGGCACGTCGCAGCCCACCTGGACCACCGTGGTGACCCCGACCGAGGCGGCGCGGGCCAGGCCTTCGGCCGGGGTGCCGGACTGCATGTCGAGGTGGGTGTGCGAGTCGGCCACCGCCACGGCCAGGGGTTCCGGCAGCGGCGGCGGGGTCGACCGGTCGTCGTCCTTGGCGGCCACGTCAGGCGGCCGGCTTCTCTTCGAGGCGCGGGAAGAGGATCTCGCCCTTGGTGACGGTGGCGCCGGCGGGGAGCCGGCCCCAGTCGGCGGCGGTGGCGACGGTCTGCGCGGGGAGCGCGCCCAGTCCGGCGGCGTCGGCGCCCAGCGAGTCCCACAGCTTCTCGGCGGTGGACGGCATCACCGGGTTGAGCAGGACGGCGGTGGCGCGCAGCGACTCGGCGGCGGTGTAGAGGATGGTCGCGAGGCGCGCCCGGCCCTCCTCCGAGTCGTCCTTGGCGACCTTCCAGGGCTCCTGCTCGGTGATGTAGCCGTTGACCTGCTTGACGAACTCGAAGATCGCCGCGAGGCCGCCGGCGAAGTCCAGCTCCTCGCCGATCTTCCGGTCGGCGGTCGCGACGGCCTTGGTCAGCCCGTCGGCGACGGCCTGTTCGGCGTCGCCGGGGGCGGCGGAGGCCGGCAGCACCCCGCCGAAGTACTTGCCGACCATCGCGGCGACCCGGGAGGCCAGGTTGCCGAAGTCGTTGGCGAGTTCGGAGGTGTAGCGGGCGGTGAAGTCCTCCCAGGAGAACGAGCCGTCCGTGCCGAACGGGATCGCCCGCAGGAAGTAGTAGCGGTAGGCGTCCACGCCGAAGTGCGAGGTCAGGTCGGTGGGCGCGATGCCGGTCAGGTTGGACTTGGACATCTTCTCGCCGCCGACCATCAGCCAGCCGTTGGCCACGACGCGCTTGGGCAGCGGCAGTCCGGCGGCCATCAGCATGGCGGGCCAGATGACGGCGTGGAAGCGGAGGATGTCCTTGCCGACCAGGTGGACGGAGGCGGGCCACAGTTCGGCGAAGCGCTCCGGGTCGCTGCCGTAGCCGGCCGCGGTGATGTAGTTCTGCAGCGCGTCGACCCACACGTAGAGGACGTGCTTCTCGTCCCAGGGCAGCGGTACGCCCCAGTTGAAGGTGGAGCGGGAGATCGAGAGGTCCTGCAGGCCCTGCTCGACGAAGCGCAGCACCTCGTTGCGGGCGGACTCGGGGGCGATGAAGCCGGGGTTCTCGGCGTAGAACTCCAGCAGCTTCTCGCCGTAGGCCGACAGGCGGAAGAAGTAGTTCTCCTCCTCCAGCCACTCCACCGGCTTCTTGTGGATCGGGCAGAGCTTCTCGTCCTCGGCCGCGCCGTCGAGCAGCTCGTTGGGGAGCTTGTACTCCTCGCAGCCGACGCAGTAGGGGCCGGAGTAGCCGCCCTTGTAGATCTCGCCCTTGTCGTACAGGTCCTGGACGAACTCCTGCACGCGGTCGGTGTGGCGCTGCTGGGTGGTGCGGATGAAGTCGTCGTTGGCGATCTCCAGGTGCTCCCAGAGCGGCTTCCAGGCTTCCTCGACCAGCTTGTCGCACCACTCCTGCGGGCTGACGCCGTTCGCCTCGGCGGTCCGCATGATCTTCTGACCGTGCTCGTCGGTGCCGGTCAGGTACCACACCTTCTCGCCGCGCTGGCGGTGCCAGCGGGTGAGGACGTCGCCCGCCACGGTGGTGTACGCGTGGCCCAGGTGGGGGCGATCGTTGACGTAGTAGATCGGGGTGGAAACGTAGTACGCCGGGGCGCTCGCCCCGGTGGTGCTGTGGTCTGCAGTGGCCGCCATGGTCGGAAAGCTTAGTCGGGCACGCGCACCGCCCT
This sequence comes from Kitasatospora sp. NPDC059599, assembly GCF_042735125.1. Classification (NCBI taxonomy): domain Bacteria; kingdom Bacillati; phylum Actinomycetota; class Actinomycetes; order Kitasatosporales; family Streptomycetaceae; genus Kitasatospora; species Kitasatospora sp. NPDC059599. Next base: position 20,923 of record NZ_JBHWCL010000077.1, read on the forward strand.
CGACCGAGTTGTTCCCCGGCCGGGGGCGGTCCTTCCCGCGTCCTCGGTGTCAGCCCAGCAGCCGCGACCAGAACCGGGCCCAGCGTCCGCGCGGCTTGTCGGGCTCGGGCGCCGGGAGCGGCCCGGCCGGCTCGGCGTGCGCCGAGAAGCCGGGGGCGTGGTGCCAGGGCTGTTCGGCGGAGGACACCCGGCCCTCGCGCATGATCCGGACGGTGTGGCCACCGCACCCGGGGCAGGTCGGCTTGAGCAGCGGGGACGGCACCCGGACGCCGTTGGCGTGGTACTCGAAGACGACGTGCCCGTCCTTGGCCACGTGGTGCTCGATGTCGTACGCCTGCTCCCAGCCGTACCCGCAGCGCAGGCACGCGAAGGAGTAGGCCTCCCGTACGGTCTCGACGGGAGTGTGCCCGCGGCCGGCCAGGCCTGCGGTGCTCAGTGCGTTGCCACTGCGGGGGCTACCGACGATCTCGCTCATAGCCGTCTCCCAGCGCCCGCCGGGCGCTCGCCCGGCTGGGTCTTTCCCTTTCAGGAAATGCCCGGACCGCCTCGGCCGATGCCCCGCTTGTGAAGAATTGGATGCGGGTTGGGAAGCCCTATACGAAGGGCCTCCCAGGGACCGAAAACCGCGACCGAAACTTCAGCTCAGCGGGTGTTTACCGGGGCCTTCCCTCCAAGGTACGACTACCCGTGCGCAACGCAACCCCCGGAATTCACCCCTTTTTCGGAGCCGCGTCCAGGCCCTCCTTCTTGGCCGCCACGACGGCGTCGAAGACCTCCCGCTTGGGCAGCGAGAGCTCGGTCGCGACGGCCGCGATGGCCTCCTTGCGCCGCTCCCCCGCCTCCTCGCGCACGGCCACGAGCCGGGCCAGCTCGGCCGGGGTCAGCTCCTGCGGCGCGGCCGGCGGGGCTCCGGCGACGACGACGGTGATCTCGCCCCTGACGCCGTCGGCGGCCCAGGCCGCCAGTTCGCCGATCGGACCGCGCTTGACCTCCTCGTAGGTCTTGGTGAGCTCGCGGCAGACGGCGGCGGGACGTTCCGGTCCGAACGCCTCGGCCATCGCGGCCAGCGCCTCGGCGATGCGGTGCGGCGCCTCGAAGAAGACCATGGTGCGCGGTTCGGCGGCGACCGAGGCGAGCTGCCGGGCCCGGTCGCCGGTCTTGCGCGGCAGGAAGCCCTCGAAGGTGAAGCGGTCGACGGGCAGGCCGGACAGTGCGAGCGCGGTGAGCACCGCGGACGGCCCGGGCACCGCGGTGACCTTGACGCCGGCCTCGACGGCCGCGGCGACCAGCCGGTAGCCGGGGTCGGAGACCGAGGGCATGCCGGCGTCGGTGACCAGCAGCACCCGGGCGCCGCCGAGCAGCGCGTCGACCAGTTCGGGGGTGCGGCCGACTTCGTTGCCCTCGAAGTACGAGACGACCCGGCCGGCCGGGGTCACCCCGAGTGCCTGGGTGAGCCGGCGCAGCCGCCGGGTGTCCTCCGCCGCGATGACGTCCGCCGTGGCCAGTTCGTTGACCAGTCGGGGCGGGGCGTCCGAGACGTCGCCGATGGGGGTGCCTGCGAGAACGAGTACTCCTGTCACGGGCCCCATCCTTCCAGCTGCCGCCGCGCGGGGCTTTTGGTGACGATTCGGGCAGCTTCCGAGGGAGCGGACACGCGTACGAAGAGCGCCCCTACGATGTGGCGGATGAACGGCGACACGGCGGCGCAGACGCCCACGGGTACGGACCACTCCGCGCGGGGCGGCGTCGGTGTGCCGTCACCCCGCCCGGCGGGGTCCGCCGCACCCGCCGCCCCCGCCGTCCCCGCGGCCCCCACGTGGCGGGAGCGCCTGGCCGGCCACGGCTACCGCGCCCGCCCGACGGTGCCGCTGGCCGAGCGCCTGGTGCCGCCGATGCCTGACGGCCCCCGGGTGACCCCGCGCGACGTGCCGCAGTCGCCGCTGCTGCTGCGCCTGGGCTTCTCCCTGCCGCAGGGCCTGTGGGTCTTCCTGTGCCGCTGGGCGGGCTGGCTGGGCCCGGTCGCGGTGGCGGTGTTCGCCGGGATCCTGCGCTTCACGAACCTCGGCCAGCCGCACGCGATCATCTTCGACGAGACGTACTACGCGAAGGACGCCTACGCGCTCTGGCACGGCGGCTACGAGATCAGCTGGCCGGAGGACGCCAACACGACGATCATGACGCCCGGCGCGGCCGTCCCGTACCGGGCGGCGCCCTCGTACGTGGTCCATCCGCCGGTGGGCAAGTGGATCATCGGCGCGGGTGAGCAGCTGTTCGGCATGAACCCCTTCGGCTGGCGCTTCGCGGTGGCCCTGCTCGGCACCCTGTCGGTGCTGATGCTGGCCCGGATCGCCCGCCGGATGTTCCGCTCGACCCTGCTGGGCTGCGTGGCCGGCCTGCTGCTCTCGGTGGACGGCCTGCACCTGGTGCTCAGCCGGGCCGCGCTGCTGGACCTGGTGGTGATGTTCTGGATCGTCGCCGCCTTCGGCTTCCTGCTGCTGGACCGCGACCGCACCCGGGGGCTGCTCGCCGAACGGCTGGGCGGGGTGGCGGACCCGGAGCTCGCCCAGCGGCTGGGCCTGGGCTGGCGCCCGTACCGGATCGCGGCCGGCGTCTGCATCGGCCTGACCTGCGCCACCAAGTGGAGCGGCCTGTACGTGATGGCGGCGTTCGGCCTGATGTCCGTGCTCTGGGACGTCGGCGCCCGCCGCCTGGCCGGCGCCCCGCGCCCGTACCGTGCGGTGCTCGCCCGGGACGTGGCACCGGGCTTCGTCTCGCTCGTCGTGCTCCCGATCGCGGTCTACGTCGCGTCCTGGTGGGGCTGGTTCGCCAGCAGCAACGCCCCGGGGAAGGGCGGCTGGGGCCGGGACTGGGCGGTCGGCCGCTCCACCGACTTCCCGTGGATACCCGAGGGCCTGCGCGCCCTGTGGCACTACCACACGACGGTCTACGAGTTCCACACCCACCTGAGCGACCCGCACACCTACCAGTCCAACCCGTGGTCCTGGCTGGTGCTGGGCCGGCCGGTGTCCTTCTACTACGAGTCCCCCAAGCAGGGCCAGGCCGGCTGCACCGTCGCCGACTGCGCCCGCGAGGTGCTGGGCATCGGCACCCCGCTGCTCTGGTGGACGGCCGTGGTGGCCCTGGTCTACTGCCTGTGGCGCTGGGCGTTCCGGCGGGACTGGCGGGCCGGCGCGCTGCTGTGCGGCCTGGCCGCCGGCTACCTGCCCTGGTTCGCCTACCAGCAGCGGACGATCTTCCTGTTCTACGCGGTGGTCTTCGTCCCGTTCCTGGTGCTCGCGGTGACGATGCTGATCGGCGCCCTGATCGGCCCCGCCGACGCCTCCCGGGACCGCCGGATCATCGGCTCCGCGGCGGCCGGCCTGCTGGTGCTGCTGATCGTCTGGAACTTCCTGTTCTTCTTCCCGCTCTTCACCGGCCAGACCATCCCGCTGGACGACTGGCGCCGCCGGATGTGGTTCAACACCTGGATCTGACGGCCGGGTCCGCCGCCGGGTGCCCCGCCCGCGCTCCGGCGCACACCGCGTCCCCGCGTTTCGTCCGTATGCGGTGCACGACACGTACCAGATCCGTCACAAGTCCCGGGCGTTTCGTCGGCGCACCGATTCCGGCTGCCTAGGGTGGGGGCGTACCGCGTTTCCGGCCCCGGCCGGTTGCGCCCGGCCGCGAGACCCCTGGGGGAACTGCACCATGCGCAGTGGCGCGAAGATCGGCATCATCACCGGCGTGTCCATCGTCGTCCTCGCGGGCGGCGGCTACGCCGCGTACAGCCTGATGGGCGGCTCGGACTCCGGGTCCGGGGGCGCGAAGGCCCGCACGGTGGTCGCCGAGCCGCCCTCGGCCGACCAGGCGGCGGCCGGCGCGAAGGACTTCCTGGCGGCCTGGGCGGCCGGCGACATCGCCAAGGCGGCCTCGCTGACCGACGACCCGGCCGCCGCCACCACCGCGCTGACCGCGTTCAAGGACCAGGTGAAGCCGAGCGCGCTGACCCTCACCCCGACCGGTCCGACCACCCAGCAGGTCTTCTCCGCCGCCACCGGCACCCCGGCTCCGGCCAAGCCCACCGCCGGCGCCTCCGCGACGCCGTCGGCCGGCGCCCCGGGCGCCACCGACTCGCCGTCCGCCACCGCCGCGCCCGGGCCCACCGGCACGCTGATGAGCTTCAAGGCCCGTGCCGAGTTCGAGGGCACCAGCCGCGCCTGGGACTACCAGGGCTTCCTCGGCGTCGTGAAGATGAGCGACAACACCCCGGCCGTGCACTGGGCGCCGTCGGTGATCCACCCGCACCTGTCCGGCAACGAGACCATCGCCACCCAGCCGGTCTTCGCCCCGCCGTCCACCGTGGTCGACCGCAACGGCAAGCAGCTGCAGGCCGCCTCGCTCACCGCGGCGCTGATGAACAGCGTCCAGGAGAACTCCCAGAAGCTGCTCCCGCCGGACCCGACCAGGGACCAGGACGCGGGCAAGGCCGTGGTGATCAACGACCCGGCCGGCAAGGGCCCCTCGGACAAGCTGTTCACCATCGTCGAGCCCAAGCCCGGCAAGCCGTTCAAGGTGACCATCGACAACACCGTCCAGGCCGCCGCCGAGAAGGCGATGACCGACCTGGGCGGCAAGCCCGGCTCGGTCGTGGCGATCGAGCCGAGCACCGGCCAGGTGCTGGCCTTCGCCAACTCGCCCTCCATCGGTCAGAACCGGGCCTTCACCGGGCTGCTCGCGCCGGGCTCGACGATGAAGATCGTCACCTCGGCGGCGCTGCTGGAGGCCGGGATCAACCCGGACACCGTGGTGGCCTGCCCGGAGAAGAGCAGCAACGCGGTCGCGATCCCGAACGACTTCCCGGGCGCCTTCCCGAACAACACGCTCCAGCAGGACTTCATGGTGTCCTGCAACACGGCCTTCATCAACCAGGGCCTGACCAGCCTCAAGCCGGAGACGCTGTCCGGCACGGCCAAGGACGTGTTCGGCATCGGCCTGGAGTGGAAGACCGGCCTGCCGAACGCCGACGGCAAGATCCCGGCGACGCCGGGCAGCAAGGACGAGCAGGCCATGAACTACATCGGCCAGGGCAAGGTCCAGATGAACCCGCTGGCCATCGCCTCGATCACCGCCACCGTCCAGAGCGGGGCGTTCAAGCAGCCGATCCTGGTCGCCGGGCTGCCGCAGCAGGCCGCGGCCCGCCAGATCTCGCCGGACGTCGCCGGCAAGCTGCGCGCGATGATGAACGCCACCGCCGTCGGCGGCACGGCCAGCCAGGTGATGGCCGGGATCACCGACAACGCGGGCGCCAAGACCGGCTCCGCCGAGGTCCAGGGCGCGTCCACCACCAACAGCTGGTTCACCGCGTTCCGCGGCAACATCGCGGTGGCCGCCGAGGTCCAGGGCGGCGGCCACGGCGTCGACGCGGCCGGCCCGGCGGTGGCCGGCATCCTGAAGGCCGCCGCCGGCCGCTGAGGCCGTCCCCGGACGCCTCCCCGGCACCGGCCCGCCCGCTCACGGAGCCCGCTCAGCCTCGCGGCAGGGCGGGCTCCGGCACGTCCGGCACCAGGCCGGGCGGGGCCGGGCGCCGGCTGCTCCAGCGCCGGGCCGCCAGCCGGGGCCAGATCACCAGGACCACGGGCAGCGCCAGGTACCCGAACCGCCCGGCCGGGGCGAGCATGAAGGCGATCGCGAGCCCGGCAGCCAGCAGGTCGGCGGCGGCGATCGCGGAGACCGGCGGCCGGGCCAGCAGCCAGATCGCCACACCGATCAGGGCCACGGTCATCAGGGCGAGCGAGATGGTGTGCCCGGTCGGCCCGAACCCGGCCAGCACCTTGCCGGGCAGCGGGCTGCCCGCCGGGGTGCGGATCGCGGTCATCCCGAGCGGGAAGCGCACCACCTGCTCGCGCAGCGCGTCCGCCTGGGTCAGGACGGAGGGCAGGATCACCGCCACGCTCACCCCGGTCCCGATCAGCGCGGTGCGGGCGGCGGGCCGGCGGCCGTAGAGCCGCCAGAGCAGCAGGACGGCGACGGGCAGCGCGGGCCAGGCCGTCCATTTCAGGGTGCAGGCGAGGGCGAGCACCAGTCCGGCGCCGACGGTGCGGTCCCGCTCGGCGAGCGCCATGGCGAGGCAGCAGACGCCGATCAGCGGCAGGTCCACCCCGCCGACCACCAGGGCGAGCGCTATCAGCGGCGAGGCGGTGAGGACGGCCAGCGGAAGCAGCGGCGCGCGCGGGTCGCCGCCGGGGCGGGAGGGGCGCAGCAGCCGCCAGGCGGCCAGCAGGCAGACGAAGAAGGTCAGGGCGAACCAGATCCGGGCGTCCCCGGCGACCCTGGCGAAGGCGGTGGAGTCGCCGAGCAGCTGGCGCGGCAGCCCGAACAGGGCCATCGCCGGCAGGTACGGGTTGTAGTCGGTGACCACCACCGGGTGCGGCAGGTAGACGTCACCGGTGGTGAGCAGCAGGTGGGCCGAGCGTTCGACCACCATGACCTCGGACTGGTGGCGGCCGTGCAGGGCGAGCAGTCCGAGCGGCAGGAGCACGGCGCCGACGAGGGCCACCGCGGCGGCGGCACGGGCCGCGAAGCGGCGCGGCAGGGTCAGGCAGAGCAGTCCGGCCAGGGCGTAGGCGGGGGCCGCGATCAGGCCCCACTGCCGCTGGTTGGCCAGGTCGGAGACGAGCGGGAAGGCGGCGGCCCAGCCGGCCGCGATCAGGCAGCCGAGCAGTTGGACGGTCCGCATCGAGGCGAGACCGGCGAGCGTGGCGGGATTCAGCCGATCGGGCGTGGGCGGAAACGTGCTCTCGCCACGCTGGCGGGGGAACGGCCGGGTCGAGAAGCCTCTCGGGGGTCGTCCTGATCCGGACGACGTTTCGGTCGCGAAGGTCTGGGCCGGCGTTCTGCGGCGGCCGGTGAAGCGGCCGCGCGGGCGGGAGAAGCCGGGCGTGCGGGTGCTCACCATGGTGGAAGGTTATGGGTGCGGGCCCGGCCCTGTCGCCATGGCGTCGGGCACTGGGCGGGTGACGGCACGAAAAGGGCCGCCGGGTGTCCTGTCGGTCGGCGGCCCTTCACGTCGGATTCGCCTGGGGGTCAGTCGGCGGTGCGGTCGGCCGGAACGGCCTCCGGCTGCTCGGCCTGCTCCAGCCGCGAGTGCTTGACGCTGTAGCCGAAGTAGACGACCACGGCGACGGCGAGGGCGATCCCGCCGGCCCGGAAGGTGTCGGCGTGCAGGCCGGTGATCAGGTAGATGCAGAAGGCCACGCTGAGCAGCGGGACGACCGGGTAGCCGGGCACCCGGAAGCCGCGCGGCAGGTCGGGCTGGGTGCGGCGCAGCACGATCACGCCGATCGAGACCACCGAGAAGGCGATGAGGGTGCCGAGGCTGGTGATGTCGGCCAGGACGTTCAGCGGGACGAACGCGGCCAGCGCGCCCACGCCGACGCCGACCACGATGGTGTTCCAGATCGGGGTGCCGGTGCGCGGGGAGAGCTCGGCGAAGCGCTTGGGCAGCATGCCGTCGCGGCCCATCGAGTACAGGATGCGGGTCTGGCCGTAGATCACCACGAGGGTGATGCTGAAGATCGAGATGATCGCGCCGATCGCGAAGACCATCGCGGGCCAGGTCTGGCCGGTGATGTCCTGCAGGATCTGGGCGAGGCCGGCCTCCTGGCCGTCGAACTTGTTCCAGGGCTGGGCGCCGATGCCGGCGAGCGCGACCAGGATGTAGAGCAGGGTGACGACGACCAGCGAGATCATGATCGCCATCGGCAGGGTGCGGCGCGGGTTCTTGACCTCCTCACCGGCGGTGGACACGGCGTCCAGGCCGATGAAGGAGAAGAAGATGCTGGAGGCGGCGACCTGCACGCCGCCGATGCCGAGCGGCATGAACGGGGTCAGGTTGCCGGAGTGGAAGCCGGTCAGCGCGACGCCGACGAAGAGGATCAGGATGAGGATCTTGATCCCGACCATCACCGCGTTGACCTTGACCGACTCGCTCACGCCGCGGATCAGCAGGACGCAGACCATGGCGACCAGCAGCAGCGCCGGCAGGTTGAACCAGTGGGTGCCGTCGGGCGCGCCGGACAGTGCCTCGGGGATCTTGACCCCGAAGGCCAGGTCGAGGAACTTGTTCAGGTACTCCGCCCAGCTGACCGCGATCGCGGAGGCGGAGACGCCGTACTCCATCAGCAGGCAGATGCCGACGCCGAAGGCCACGCCCTCGCCGAGGGTGGCGTAGGCGTAGGAGTACGAGGAGCCGGAGACCGGGATCGCGGACGCCATCTCGGCGTAGCAGAGCGCGGTGAGTCCGGCGGTGATCGCGGCGATCACGAAGGACAGGATGACGGCCGGGCCGGCCGAGGGCACCGCGGTGTTCAGCACGAAGAAGATGCCGGTGCCGATGGTGGCGCCGATGCCGATCGAGGACAGCTGCCAGAGGCCGATCGAGCGGCGCAGGTGGATGCCGGAGCGGCCGCCCTCCTCGGGCGCGCCGGCCGGAAGGGCGTCACGCCCCTCGCTCTCCGCGATCAGGGTCGAGACGGGCTTGCGTCGCAGCAGACGCGCACCGAGGGTGTTGCTGGCCAAAACGGCGGTCCTTCTGGGCGGGGGAGGGTGTCCTGACGGCTGGTCGCCCGATCCCCCCGAGGGGGTGTCATTGTGGACCAACCGAACAAAGATGGGACAGTACCCGGCGAAAGCACCAGTGTCGCAAACGAACAGTCCGGGTACGCGCATTGTCCAAATCGGCACATATTGATGTACAAACCGGACACTTCGCAAACGGCGCATCGACCGTTGACCCGATAAAGCAGCAGCTCAGAGCGGTCACGGGGGTCATCGGCCGAGCGCCGCCCGCACCACCGAGCGGGCGAGCGGCGCAGCCGGGCCGCCACCCGGGCCGTCCGAGGCGTCACCGTCCGCCACCGCCACCGCCGCCACCAGCGCCGACCCCGCCCGCTCCGCTCCGCTCACTCCGGCCGCCGCCCCGCCAGCGCCGCGACGCCCGCGCAGCAGGCGGCCAGCAGCGCCACGGCGAGCAGCAGCTGCACCCACGGCACCGCGACCCGGCCCGTCCGGGCCGCCTCCACCAGGCCGCGCACCGCCGCGTTGGCCGGCGAGACCGGCACCACCAGCAGCAGCGTGGCCAGCGTCAGCGCCACCGGGATGCCGTACGGCCCGCGGACCAGCACCGGCCGGTCGGCCAGCGCCCCGGCCGACACCCCGAGCAGCGCGCAGACCACCGAAGCCAGCAGCCCGGCCAGCAGTGCCGAGCCGACCTCCGGCTGCGCCGTCGCGCCCCGGTTCGCCACCGGCCCGGCGGTCCACCACACCGCCAGCACCTGCCCGACCGCCAGCACCAGCGAGACCGTCAGCGCCGCCAGCAACGCGCCGAGGTGCACCCGGGCCGGCCCCGCCGCCGCGACCAGGCAGGCCCGCGAGGACGGCGGCTCCGCGGCCAGTGCGCCGCGGACGCACCAGGCGCTCACCGGCAGCAGCAGCCCCGCGCCGAGGCCGAGGCTGCCCAGCAGCGGGTCCCCCGCCTGCACCCCGATCACCAGCAGCAGCACGTACGTCAGGAAGGGCGGCAGCCACGCGTGCGAACGCAGCAGCAGCTCCAGGTGGTACCGCGCCAGCGGGCCGACCTGCCCCGTCACCGTTCCCCCTCGCTCGTCCCCGGCCCCGTCTCCCCGCACGCCCGCACCGCCAGCACCCGGACCGCCGGGCGGCCCAGCAGCAGCCGGCGCAGCAGCGCGTCCGAGTGCGCGGCCGGCACCGCCAGCCGCACCGCCGTCCCGGCCAGCGCGGTGCGCTCCGGCGCTCCCGGCAGCCGGTCCGGCAGCGGGGCGCCGTCCGGGACGTCCACCTCGACCTCCATCACCGGACCGCCCCGCGCCGGCACCGCCGTCGCGTCCTCGGCGGGCCGCAGCGCGCCGTCCGCGCCGACCAGGTACGCCGCGCTGGTGAGTCCCTCCAGCCGGGCCGGGTCGTGGTCGACGAACAGCACCGTGCCGCCCGTCGCCGCCCGTTCGGCGGCCGCTTCGTCCAGCACCGCCCGGGCCTGCGGGTCCAGGCCGGTCCAGGCCTCGTCCAGCAGCAGCACCCGGGCCTCGGCCATCAGCGCCTGGGCGACCGCGACCTTCTGGCAGGTGCCCTTGGACAACCGGCTCAGCGGGGTGCCCGCCCGGTCCGCGATGCCGAACCGGTCCAGCCACTCCCCCGCCCGCCGCCGTGCCCGATCCGCCGACAGGCCGTGCACCCGGCCGACCCGCACCAGGTACGAGACGACGTCGAACGGCAACGCCGGCGGGAAGCGTTCGGGTACGTACGCCGTCGGGCCGGGCCGTGCCACCCGGCCCGCGCTCGGCCGCTCGATCCCGGCGGCCAGCCGCAGCAGCGTCGACTTGCCGCTCCCGTTCGCCCCCGCGATCCGCACCAACTCCCCGGGGCCGGCGGACAGATCGACCCCGCGCAGGATCCACCGCCCGCCGCGCCCGTACCGCTTCCCGACCGCCGTCAGCTCCATGCGACCCCCGATCCGTCCACCGACCCAGAAGGCTATCCACCACGTGTAAGGCCGCCGTGAGCCCGGACTGCGCTGCCGTGAGCCGGAGTTCACGCCCGAGGTCGCGCCGGAGGTCGCACCGGTGTCGGTGGGTGCACGATCCGGTCCCGTTTCGCCATGGCGAACTGATGATCCCTAGGATCGGCCGGGTGACTACCGGACGACGACCACAGACCAGGCTCGGCAGCCTGCTGGGCGCCCTGGCGATAACGGGCGCCTCGCTGCTCCTCGGCCTGCCCGCCCACGCCGACGAACCATCAGCCGGCGCCCCCGCCCCCAAGGAGGCCCCCCGGGTCGACCTGATCCTGGACGTCAGCGGCTCCATGACCGCCACCGACATCCAGGGCAAGAGCCGCATCTCGGTGGCCCAGCAGTCGCTGAACGAGGTGATCGACGCGCTGCCCGCGGAGACCGAGTTCGGCATCCGCACCCTGGGCGCGACCTACCCCGGCAACGACAAGGTCCAGGGCTGCCAGGACACCAAGCAGCTGTTCCCGGTCGGCAAGACCAACAAGGTCGAGGCGAAGACCGCCGTCGCCACCCTGCGGCCCACCGGCTGGACCCCGATCGGCCTGGCCCTGCGCGGCGCCGCCCAGGACCTCGGCAAGGGCGAGACCACCCGCCGGGTGGTGCTGATCACCGACGGCGAGGACACCTGCACCCCGCCCGACCCCTGTGACGTCGCCCGCGAACTCGCCTCCCAGGGCATCCACCTGGTGGTCGACACCCTCGGCCTGGCCCACGACGACAAGACCCGCCAGCAGCTGCTCTGCATCGCCAACGCGACCGGCGGCACCTACACCGACGTGCGCACCCAGGAGCAGCTCACCGACAAGGTGAAGCAGCTGGTCGACCGCTCCAACGACACCTACACGGTGACGCCGGTCAAGACCTCCGGCACCGACAAGTGCGAGAGCGCCCCGGTGCTCGCCCCGGGCGTCTACACCGACCGCGAGAAGTTCTCCGAGCACCGCGTCTACAAGGTCCCGGTCAAGGCCGGCCAGGAGCTGCGTGCCTCGGTCAGCGTCGCGCTGGACCGCCCGGTGGCCCGGGACTACGGCGTCCTGCTGCAGGCCACCAGCGCCGCCGGCCAGGAGCTGGTCCGCGGCACCGACGCCGGCAGCAGCCGCACCGACGTGATCTCCACTGGCCTGCGCTGGTCCACCGCCGACTCCAAGGGCTACGTCACCGCGAGCCCGGGTTCCGCCTCGAAGGACCCGAAGGAGAAGCCGGAGACCGCCGTCTGCCTGGTCGTCAGCAACTCGCTGGCCCCGCAGGCCGGCGTGCAGGCCGACCCCGGCCTGCCGCTGGAGCTGACCGTGGACCTGGCCTCCTCCTCGCCCGCCCCCGAGGGCGCCGCGATGGGCCTCGGCCGCGGCTGGATCCTGCTGCTCACCCTCACCCTCGCCGGCCTGGTCTGCGGTCTGCTGTTCGGCTGGATCGCACGGTGGCGGATCGCCGTCTGGCGGGAGAACTGACCATGCGTACGATGATCCGCGGCGCCTTCGCCGCCCTCGCCCTGCTGCCCGCCCTCGCCCTGGGCGCGCCGGCCGCCTCGGCCGCGCCGTCCCCCTCGGCCAGCGCGAGCGGCACCCCGGCCCCGGCCACCAAGGCCGGCACCTCGTTCCTGACCGCGGTCAACCTCTCCCCCAACCAGGACGCCAACGTCGCCGTCTCCACCGGTGACTACCTGTACTGGGCGTTCGGCGCCTCCGAGGGGCAGACCCCGACGGTCAGCCTGAGCGTCAACCTGGCTCCCGCGAACGACCGGCACGGCCCGCAGACCTGGTCCGTCGAGGTCTTCGACGGGCTGCGCCGCCGCCAGGCCTGCACCGCGGGCACCCAGAACGCCACCGCCGACCAGGGCACCGCCACGCTGGCGCTCGACTGCACCCTGCGCGAGGTCCGCACCTGGGCCGAGCCGTGGTCCGGAGACCCGCTGCCCGGCACCTACTACGTGCGGCTGTCGGTCACCGACGTCCCGCAGCCGGACCTCGGCCTGGCCTCCTCCGTCCGGCTGCACGTCGCCGCCAAGGGCGACTCGGACAACGCCCAGCCGGAGGGCGGGGAGCTGAAGGCCCCGCTGGTCCCGCCGGCCGGCGGCGGCGCGAGCACCGCCAAGGCGGCCGCCCCGGTCGCGGAGGAGGAGCACTGGTACACCGGCTGGTTCTCCGGCTGGAACAGCCGCTGGTACTGGACGATCGGCGGCGGCTTCCTGGCCGCGCTGGCGGGCGTCCTCGGCTACCACCTGACCCGTCACCCGCACGGGCGGCGGCCCGGCCACCACGGCACCGTCCCGCCCCAGGGCTCGCACCACAGCGGCTCGTACGCCGACCGCCCCTGACGGGTCCCCGCACGGCGAGAGGGCCGGCCGGAGCGATGCTCCGGCCGGGCCCCGGCCCGGGGGGGCGGGGGGGGGGGGGGCCCCCCGAGGGGGGGGGGCCCCCCCCCGCCGCGGGCCCCGCCCCGGCCCCCCGGGGGGGCCCGCCC